>JAOZMQ010000230.1 GCA_029934195.1 Candidatus Cloacimonadota bacterium
TTTTTGATGTTGATAGTAAAGATAAAAATTCCTTTGATAAAATTGATGCAAAATGTTTAAAAAAAATAATTAGAATGATTTATCATTCGTAAAATAAGGAAGTAAAATGGCAAATAATAAAGTAATTTATTCGATGGATAGAGTAGGAAAAGTTTATCCAGGAAACAAACAAGTACTAAAGAATATTTCACTTGGATATTTTTATGGTGCTAAAATTGGTGTAATTGGACTGAATGGTTCAGGAAAAAGTACATTATTGAAAATTATGGCTGGAATTGAAACAGATTATGTTGGCAGTGTTGCAAAATCAAAAGGCTTTAGCATCGGGTATCTTGAACAAGATCCACAATTTGATCCAGAAAAAACTGTTTTGGAAATAGTTCAGGAAGGAGCACAAGAAGTAGTAGATCTACTCAAAAGATTTGATGAAATTAATGAAAAATTTGCAGAGCCAATGGCTGATGATGCTATGAATAAACTCCTTGAAGAACAAGGAAAATTGCAAGATAAACTTGATGCGACCAATGCGTGGGATTTAGATTCTCGTTTAGAAATGGCAATGGATTCATTGCGTTGCCCACCTTCTGAGTTAAAAATCGGCATGATTTCCGGTGGAGAAAAAAGACGTGTTGCTCTTTGTCGTTTATTATTGAAAGAACCGGATATTTTACTTCTCGATGAGCCTACAAACCATTTGGATGCTGAAACAATTCTTTGGCTTGAGCAACATTTAAAACAATATCAGGGAACTGTAATTTCTGTAACTCATGATAGATATTTCCTTGATAATGTTGCCGGTTGGATTCTTGAACTTGATCGTGGCTACGGAATCCCTTGGAAAGGAAATTATTCTTCTTGGTTAGAACAAAAACATAAACAGCTTTCCATTGAAGAAAAGAAAGAATCCAAAAGACAAAAACTTCTTGCACGAGAATTAGAATGGATTAGAAGTTCACAAAAAGCACGGCATAAAAAAAGTAAAGCAAGAATTACAAATTACAATGAAATGCTATCTGAAGAATATCAAACACGTAATGAAACAAATGAATTATATATTCCTGCAGGTCCAAAACTTGGGAAAAATGTTATTAAAGCTGAAGCTATTTCTAAAGGATTTGAGGATAAACTTCTTTATGAAAATCTTGAATTTAATCTACCTGCGGGAGGGATAATTGGGATAATCGGTGCGAATGGTGCCGGGAAAACTACACTTTTTAATATAATAACCCAAGAAATAAAGCCTGATTCAGGGAGAATCATTATAGGTGAAACAGTAAAAATATCATACGTAAATCAGACAAGAATTCTTGACCAAGAAGCTACAATTCTTGATGTTATTGGTCAAGGTCGAGAAATAATGCAACTCGGAAGTAGAGAAATAAATATCCGACAATATATTTCACGTTTCAATTTTTCGAGTGCAGATCACAAAAAAACAATTTCTGAATTATCTGGTGGTGAAAAGAACAGAGTTTATCTTGCTCTTGCCCTTCAACAAAGTGGAAATGTATTATTACTTGATGAGCCTACAAATGATTTAGATGTAAATACAATTCGTTCGCTCGAGGAAGCCATTTTGAATTTTGCCGGATGTGCAGTTGTAATCAGTCATGATAGATATTTTCTTGATAGAATTTGTACCCATATTCTTGCTTTTGAAGGTGATAGTTCTGTAAGTTGGTTTGAAGGAAATTTCACTGAATATGAAGAAGATAGAATTAAACGTCTTGGCGAAAATGCAGTAAAACCGCATAGAATTACTTATCGTAAACTTACAAGAGTATAATCATTATTTGGATAAACACACTCCTATATTTTAATGTAGGAGTGTGTTTCTATAACCATTTCCAATTTTCAAACAACTCATTTATTAATAGAATTTCACATTCCATTTTTTTTAAAATTGCAGTTTTAGAGATTTGATCTAAAGTATAATCATCAATATTGAACATGGATTCTGGAAGAACAATAATATCGTTTTCTTTATCAAATTTCAATTGTTCAAAGATATCTGTAGCACAAATTAATCCTGCAACAGTTACAGATTCTCCAAGATAATTATTTTTAATTATTTGAACAGATGTTGTTTTATTTTTCAGAGAAATATTTATTTCATCGGAGATTTTTTTAATTGTTTTCGATGCAGATTTTGCTGTAACAAAAATTATATTTTTCTCTTTATTGGAAATTTCTGATAAAAAATCATCTTTTACATCTTCCCAATTTTCTTGAAGTAATCGCAACATTCCTATTCCATTTTCAAGTTGCACATAATCACCATAAAAATCCGCATCTGGAATTTCTTTTTCAGCAATTAAATATAACTCGTCACTGCAAAACACAATATTTTCATCAAGAAATTTATTAAATTTAGTAGCTTCATTTATAGCATTAATAGCTACTTTTTTATCGACTGGATTTAATTTTTCAAGTCCATTTCTAAACTGTGTCAATCCTACCGGAACAATACCAATAGAAAGAATCTCCGGAAAAGAAGTTAAATCTTTTAGAGTGCGAGTTAGTTCCTTTTTATCGTTATAGTCTGGAATTAAGACAATTTGCGTGTGCATTTCAATTTCATTTTCGGCAAGAAATTCTAATTTTGCATTGATGTTAAAATCTCGATTATAACGCATCATTTTTTTATGTAATACAGGGTTTGTAGTATGTACGGAAATATAAAGTGGTGATAAATTTTGCTCGATAATTCTTCTAAAATCAAGATCGGTAAAATTGGTTAGAGTAACAAAATTTCCATAAATGAAGGAAAAACAATAATCATCATCTTTGACGTGAAGAGTTTTTCGGGAAAATGGCTTCATTTGATCGATAAAACAAAAAATACATTTATTGATGCAATTACGACATTTATATGCCTCCGGTTCTATACCAAGAGGTTTGACCCAATTATTATGAATTTTTACTTCTCTTTCTTTTTTATTTTTATCCAAATATTTAATATTTAGAATTTCTTCTGATGCATAAAATTGAAGATCCAAAAAATCTCTAATAGTATGAGAATTAATAGTTTGAATCAAATCTCCCCTTTGTAAACCGGCATCATAAGATAGACTGTCAATAACAATAGATTGAATTTTTATAGCCAAAAAAATCTCCTTATTTTTCACTCATCAACAATGAAATAACCTTAAGTGACTCAAATTCGTTTAGTATGATTTTGATTGCTGAGGTTAAAGGAACTGCGAGAACCATTCCCACCGGTCCCCAAATCCAAGCCCAGAAGATTAAGGAAATTAGTATAATAAGTGGAGAAAGATTGAGCTTGTTACCTTGAACTTTCGGTTCAATAACATTGCCAATAAGAAACTGTAATGAACTTAAAGTGATTGTTGCAGTTAAGAGTTGCCAACCAAATCTATATTCCAGAAAACATATAGTTATTGGAAATAAAGTTGCGATAATGGAGCCAAAGTTTGGAATAAAATTTAGTATAAATATTAGTAAACCGCTAAAAATAACAAAATCAATTCTCAAAATACCAATAATTATCATACTCAATACGGCTGTTAACAAACTAAGCAGTGTCTTATTTCTCAAATACTTATTTACTTGACTCTCAATTTTCTGATAAATAACATCTGGCTGAGAAAAATAATGTTGCGATGAATTTGAATTAAATTTGTCTATAAAATCTTCTTTACCGGCAATAATGAAAAGCATAAAAATTATAGTTAAGAGAAGTTTCACCAAAAAATCAACAAATGTTCCCATTGTGGTAGAAATAACAGATGAGATAGACAGTTTTTGTAAAATAATATTTAAATCAATTTTGCTAATATATTCTTTAACTCCAGCTTGCGGAAGATTTAGTTTAAAAAGTACATCTTGAAATAAACTTACCATTTGTTTTTCATATTTTGGGAATTCCGTAACAAATGAGGAAGCTCCACTATAAACAATTATTCCAACTATCGTAAATCCCAAAAATATCAAAATTACAGTTAGAAAAATTGTAAAAGTAGGAGGGATTTTTTTCTTACTAAGAAATCTATGAAGAGGAGCAAATAAAAAAGTTAACAATAAAGCAAAAGTTAATGGAATAAATATTGACTTTAGTGTTTTCAACAAGAGAACAATAATTGTTGCAGAAATCAATCCTAAGCTGAACTTTGAAATATCAAAAGGAATTTTGTTATTCATTAATCCATCCTTACTTTTTTTTTGTAAAAATTACTTTATTAGTCTCAATGTCAACTGAAATAAAAGAAATATTCAATTGTTGACTATTTTTTGTGTTAAAGATTTTTAACAGTCTAAAGGATAGTTCAACATTGCAGTTCTATCATCCTTGATGGAATATAATTAAATAAGAAATGGAGAATTAAATGAAGTTTACTTTTCTTGGAACTTCTTCAGGAGCACCAACAAAAAAGAGAAATGTTTCCGCATTAGCATTAAATTTTCAACAGACATCTGAATGGATGCTTTTTGATTGCGGAGAAGGCACACAGCATCAATTATTGTATGCAAACTACACATTACCAAAACTTAGATATATCTTTTTAACCCATTTACATGGTGATCATTGCTTCGGATTATTCGGTCTTTTGGCTTCGCGTGGTTTGCATGGAAGTGAGACTCCGTTAACGATTGTAGGACCAATTGGAATTAAAAAAATGATTGATATAGTTATGAGAATTACATCTACCGGAACACGTTATCCATTAGAAATTATTGAAATAAATGATGAAGATTTCTCAATGGATATTCCTTTTGGAAAAATAAGTTGCATAAAAATGGAACACCAAATTCCAACTTATGCTTTTTTGATTGAGGAAAATCAACGAGAAGGAGAATTCAATGTTAAACTTGCAAAAGAAGAGGGAATTGATGCCGGTCCCGTTTATGGAAAACTAAAAAAGGGAGAGACTGTTATTTTACCGGACGGAAGAAAATTCAATGGAAAAGATTTTGTTGGAGAATCACAAAGAGGAAGAAAAATAATTATTGCAGGTGATAACAAAAATCCAAATATTTTGACACCTTTTTTACAAAATTGCGATTTGTTAATTCATGAAGCAACATATATTGAGTCAGTAAAAGAATCATTGAAGACAGATTTTTTTCATTCAACCGCTGCACAAGTAGCTCAAGTAAGCGAAGATATGAAATTGAATAATCTGATTCTAACACATTTTAGTGCCAGATTTATTGAAAAGAAAGATGTTTGTAATAAATATCAGATAAATGATATTCATTTAGAAGTTGAAAAATTCTATTCAGGAAACTATTTTCTTGCTAATGATTTTGATTCATTTTATTTGAACATGAAGAGAAAATTGATAAAATATGAATAGAAAAATTTTATAAGCATTTCCTGCCCATTTAATCCGACAACTACAATCAAATTCAGCATTCAGAAAAACAAGACGATAATGTTTGGGTGATCTCAATGTTTTGCATCGTATTACTGTAATTAGTATCTGAACGAAAACTAACTTTTTCTAAATTTTCTTTTTTTT
>JAOZMQ010000015.1:0-4737 GCA_029934195.1 Candidatus Cloacimonadota bacterium
CCTGTCTTTTTTATTTTTCCTTTTTTTTAAAACTGGGATCATTCTAAAATCTTTGAGGTCAGTTGTTCTGAAATTATGCAAAACCTTGCGATTGTAAATGACTATACTTTGCAAACATTCCTACAGAAAAAGCCCAAATCTTAGTCCAAAGATGACAGGATTTCTTTCTTCAACTGCATGAAAATTTATTGAGATTTCAAGACAAGTATGTTTGAATTTTTTCCCAACATTACATAAAACCCCGAAACCGGTATCGGATGAAATGTCAGCATTTACACTACTAACAAGAATAGTTTTTGCAATGCCAAATCCGAATTCAGAATAAATATCATTTTTATAAAACTGAAGATAATTAAGACTGTACAAATAATGATTGTATTGAAGAAAATCATTACCTGTAGAATATCTATCTGCACCACCACTAATAGATAAACCAATGAATTTTTGAGATGATATTTTTGAATAAAGGCTTAATAAATCAAAAGAAAGATTTGTCTTATCAAGTCCACTTGTTGAAGCTATAAAAGGATTATCAATAATAGCAAATCCTAAAGCAAGTTTAATATAAACAGATCGAAGATTGTTTAAGAAAATTGGGTTTGATAAACTGAAAGATTTGCTATTTATTGTCAAAGAATTTATTTGATTTATTTTCGTAAAATCCTCATAATTTACTGAAAAATTTGGATTATAAACAAAAGAATTTACTTCAATATTCTCATTATCTAATGAGATTCTATCAATAATATTTTTTGAAATGATATTCAATTGAGTATATTTTTCAAAAGTAAGATAGCATTTTAAACTATCCGCTTTTAAAATCTTCCCAATTAGAACATCACTATTTAGAAGATATATTTTGTAATTTTTTGTTCTATACACTTCGTTATAAATTTTTTCATTAAAACTATTTTTTAAGGTTTTTGTAACTTTCTCCAAATTAGAATTGTTAATTTCAATAATTTGAGAGAACTTGTTATAGTTTATTTTTTGGGAAAAGGGTTTCAAATCAAAATTTATCCCATCTTTGGTTATAGATTCAATTACTTCTATGTTTATAAGTAAAAGATTCTTTTCACTTTTAAGATAAATTATTCCATCTTGATTTTTTAGTATTTTTCCATCAATAATATTGTGGTTAATTAAGAGAATAGATTCAGCAAACATAAAAGTTGTTATTAGAAGAAAGAATAAGAAGACGATTATTTTTTTCATTTGTTGACCTCTCTTTTTTTTGTATAAAATTAAATCTATTTCTTTTCGTCAACAGAATTTTCACAAATTATCTTGTATTTATGGGTGCAAATCCAAGCGTAATAAACACTGGAAATGCACTCATAAAAAAATTACAAATCACATCTTCAGACCAATAAGTCAAGCTTGAAAACCCCTCTTAATCTCCCCTAAAAAGGGGAGAAACCTGATCCTCCTTGGTAGGGGGAATGCGAACGAGTACGTTCGGAAAAGGGGGTTTCTCTTTTGCGTCATTTGATACTTGACTTAACACTAACTACACTTTTTATTTTGTTAAAAGTTTTTTAACTTTAGGTGCTCGTAATCGATGAGCAATCGGAAATCCTGATCCGAGTAAAGGTCTTGCATAAGTTCTAAAGGCATTTGTAATATTGTTTCCATCCTTATTGATAAAATGATTTGGCATTGTTTTTGTTTTTCCTGCAACATCTTCGATTGGAATCAATTCATAATCTACAGAATATCCTTCATCTGAAGGACGTTTAATAGCAACAGAACCATCTTTATCATACCATACAGCAAATTGAGCTGCTCTTTCTCCAACTTCTCGGGCTTCTTGTTGGTCAATATCCGAGACACAACCAATGAAGGATCTTTGAAGATAACCAAAAGTATCTGCTCTTACACGTTTTATCTTGAGTTTATTTCTTATCAAATCAGCGAGTAAATCACCTAAGGCACCTGTTCCTGAAAGCTGAATATTGCCGTGTGCATCCTTTTCAATTTCTTCCTGAAGCTTTGTAATAATTGGGACATGCTTTTCATCTGAGATTCCTTCTGAAACTGCTATAATACAACGTCCGAATTTTTCATAAATCCCTTTCACGTCTTTAATAAAATTTTCTTCATTAAAGGCTCTTTCCGGTAAATAAATCAAATGTGGTCCATCATCAGGATATTTTTTTGCAAAACAAGATGCAGCTGTAAGAAAGCCGGCATGTCTTCCCATAACAACCCCAATATAAACTCCGGGAATTGAACGGTTATCAAGATTTACTCCTGTAAAAGCTTGAGCTACATAACGAGCAGCAGAACCAAAACCCGGAGTGTGATCGTTCAAAACTAAATCGTTATCAATAGTTTTGGGGATATGGATTGCCCGAAATTCATAATTTGCTTTTTTAGCCTGTTCATTTACAATACGTACAGTATCCGATGAATCATTTCCACCAATATAGAAAAAATAGCGAATATCATGCACTTTCAGAACTCTAAAGATTTCTTTACAATATTCCTCATCAGGTTTGTCTCGTGTTGAGAGAAGTGCTGATGATGGGGTCAGAGCAATTTGTTCAAGATTATGTGTTGTTTCTTGAGTTAGATCAATAAAATCTTCTTCAATAATTCCACGTAATCCATGAATTGCTCCATACACTCTTGATACTTGTGGGAATTTTCTTGATTCCAAAACAACACCAACTAAAGATTGATTAATGACAGCAGTTGGTCCACCGCCTTGAGCAATTAATGCTTTACCTTCCAATATACTCATAGATTTCCTCCGTAATGTTCTATTTATTTTTTTAAGATGTTTTCTGCAATAAGCCAACCGTGAGCGGTTGCATAGATTATTGAACGTGTTTCTCCAGAACAATCTCCGGCAAATTGGAGATTATGAAATTTTTCATTACTCAATTTATTAGAATAAAATTTAATTTCCGGAGCATATACAAGATTATCTTTACCGCTAATTCCCGGAATTACTTTGTTAAGATTTTCAATAAAATCTACAATACTCTCAATAATTCTTCGCGGGAAAGCAAGATTTATATCACCAAGAATGAATTTAGATTCGTCCAAAGTTGGTAAAACTCGATATGTTTTTTTCGTCCGATGTGATTTTTTGAAATTATTATAAGTTTGCAAGATTACTTTTCCTTCACCTGCAAGAAGATTTGACAATTGTGCAATATGTGAGCCGTAACCGATTGGGTCATTAAAAGGTTCTGTAAGTGACACTGTTGTCAAAATTGCAAAATTTGTATTTGAGCTTTTTTCATTCAATTTTGCATGTCCATTTACTGTAACAAAATCATCATAATGTTCTGTGACTACATATCCTGAAGGATTATTGCAGAAAGTTCGAACCATATAACCTGTTTTACTTTTGTATTTTACTTTAAACTCATACATTTCTTTATTGAGCTCATTGACAATATGATCTGGAACTTCATAGCGGATTCCAAGATCAACTTTTGTATTATCAAGAATGAGATCGGGATATTTTTTTATTATGCTTTTAATCAATCTGTGACCACTTCTTCCTACGCTCACAACGACATGATCAAAAGAATCTTCATTACTTAACAGAATTTTATTGTTCTCTGATTTAATATCTGTAATGTTGCTGTTAAAATGAAAGTGAATATTTTTATAAGTTTTAAAGTCTGCAAAAATATTGTATAATACTTCCTTCAATTGATCTGTTCCGAGATGATAAAATTCTGACAAAATTGGCATAAATCCGTTAGAATAGAATTCTTTATATCTATCTATATTGGTAAAGGAACTGCCTCTTTCAAAGGTTTTTTCTGATGTTTTATTGATATAATAATCTACTAATTCTTTTTGTAAGTCTAAATTTACATCAAGATTACCACCCATTCCACTGGAAACAAATAATTTTCCATCAGCTCTTATTCCCGAAATACTTGTAGAATAAATATCCTTACTTTTTTCAAAAACATGAATTTCATGATTTGATGTTTTAATTTTCTCTATGAATCCAATTGCTGCTGCTCCGAATCCAATTATTGCTATTCTCATTTTACCTCCAAATGTTGAATATCTTTTACCAAATTATTGATGCAATCATTTCTATCTTCCAACATAGATAATTTGCCATCTTAGGCATTAATTCTTTCTATTAACTTGGGATCTTGAATAATTTTTATTAAGAGTTTGCTGAATATAAAACGATGCTTCTTCAACAGAATTACACTTGCTGATTATCGCAATACTATGTCCCCAAGGAATATTTCCCAATCTTTCATATTCATCACTTTTCTGTTCATTGCTCTGCTTTCGGCTAAATCAAGATAAGCTGTCAATCCTGAAGTCTCTTTTCCTTGAGCCAATTTATGTAATATTGGAATTAAATCGTCCATCAATTCCAGATCTCTTTGTATTCAACATTTTGACTTTCTTGCATTAGATTTCTTTTTGTTGATAAAAGAACTTCAGAACGCCTGATCTCATAGATTTTAAAAGGACACCAGTTTTTAAAAGAGTCTTTTGATCGATTTCTCGTAGACACAAATGAATGATGAATTTTCATTTCTCTTCTCCAGAAACGTACCCGTTCTCCCAGAACAGTTATCATTTTTCTTTAAAAATGTACTCGTTTTAAAAACGTACCAGTTTTACTCTGCATAAAAAGAAATTATTTTTACGCAAAGGCAAATAGTTGATTAAATTATTAGGTCACATTAAAATCTAAAAAGGGAGTTACGGAATTTGTAACGACTGACTATTTATAGAGTT
>JAOZMQ010000015.1:4837-18087 GCA_029934195.1 Candidatus Cloacimonadota bacterium
TTAAAATCTAAAAAGGGAGTTACGGAATTTGTAACGACTGACTATTTATAGAGTTAGCAAAAGAAACTCCCGCAGAATAGTTTATAAGTTGTCATTATTGTTTATTGATCTGATATGATTGTTTGATTAATGATATTATATATTCTAAATCATCGTCATTATTTATTTGAATTTCATAATCTCCATTTCCCCAATGACCGATATTTGAAACATCTCTTTTAATATTTTTAGGATCATCTAAATTTCCTTTAGTAAGATTAATCCAGATCTTTAGAGATTTTCGTTGAATGTGGAAATCGGTTATGTTTGAACCACTAACAAATGCGATATATTTTTTCTTTGGTTTTATTTCTACACCATCAAAATTAAGAATTGAGGATTTAAAGCTTTCATACAATTCCAATATTTCAGGATCAGCAATCTGTTTATGTTCGTCTTCAGTGTAAACTTTAATTTCTTTGTTTACTATTTTAGTTGCTTCGTCTTTGCCTGAAATCGTCTTTACACTTTCATGAGCACCACTGGTTTTAATTTGATTATAATTTACTGTATGATTACTGTATCTTTTTATTTCCCAAAGTTCAATTGGTAAATCTTTAAAATTAATTGCTTGTTGTTGATAATTTGTAAATGATGGTGAGATAAAAATTACTTTTGATTGAGACCAATCGACTTCTTTTCTCTTAAGAGTTTTCTCCCTGTTTTCATTATACTCAAGAATAAAATCTGCTTTGTTGTTCAGCATTAAAGAAAGATAAGCATAACCTTGATCAATTACGCTGTAATTTTTGTCTCTTTTGTATTCTATAATTACAAATGAATCAGAAGCTGTATCATAAGCTAAGGAATCAATCCGAAAATTATTCAACGCAAATTCAGATTTAATAAATTCTAAATTGAATATTTTAGCTAAATTATTTTCTGTTAGATTTTGGATATCTTTTTCAAGTTTGAACGGAAATTCTCTAATTATATCTAACGAAGTATCTGCTATTTTGAAAAGTGCCATATTTTTTACCTCCAAATGCCACTAATGTTTGCCGTGTCCGGCTGAATCAGAATTATTCAGCCCGTACAAACCGCTAAATCCTGAAAATCGTAAGGTTTAGGGAAAGAGCACCAACCGACTGAACCTACGACACGTTTGTTAGTGGAAATCCATTTAATACTCACGGACTTTATGAAGTTGAATATTTACGTGTTTTGAATAATTGTCGAAATCTTTATCCGTAGTAAATATTGAAAAATTATTATTGTGTGAAACCGCACAGATTAGAAAATCAATGTGAGAACCTTGAATCCCGTGTTCACGACAATCATTAAAGAATTCAGAAGCAGTTTCATAATCATTTTGATTGATAAAAAAATCTTCGAAAGCATTAAACTTTTTTTTTAATTTATTGAATTGCACTTTGGAAACGATTCCAGATAAAATTTCTTGGCGGATCGGTCCAATTAAAACAACTCTTGCTTCTTTAATTAGTTCAATTAACTCATCAACAATTTGTATTTCGGAATCATTAAGCTTTGTCTTTTTTCGTCTTAATGCCAAAGACCAAACAGAAGTATCAACAATAATTTTCATTTTCGAGTTCGTCCTTTTTTATAATTAAATTTAGAATCGTACTCGACTGATCCGAAAAGTTTTACTATCTCTAACTGTTTATGTCTTTGAATGAACTCCAGCAAAGCTGTATTAACCGTATCTTTTTTTGTTTTGAATCCTCCGATTTTTTGAGCTTCAATGATTAACTTAGGGTCTATTGCTAAATTTGTAGCCATAGTCACCTCCAACTATTTATTACACAGAACAAAAGAGTTTAGAATGTGTGAAAGTCAAGAGAAAACTGATTCTCACTAATATTGCAAATAAACATATACCCAAAAAAAGCGAAGACCATAAAATCTTCGCTAAAAATATCAAAAGATTTATTTTATAACTTGAATAAGAATCGTGACCAATAAAGCAATGATAATAACATTACTCCAGAGAAGTTTGTTTTTTAGTTCCTCAATTTCTTTACGATTATCTTGAAACTTTTCCTCCAAACGAATCATCAGATGTTCAATATTTGAAAATTTTTCTGAGAATTTATCAATCTTCTTAACGTTTCTTGATAACTCAAAGTCTTTAATAAGATGTTTAATTAAATCAAAAACCATACTGATTGAATGTGTTATAATTGAATTCCCTTTAGATTTTTCATCTTTACTTTTTACCTTTTTCATTATTTAACTCCTGAATAATATTGAAATTTCTTTTAAAATAATGATTTCTCTGATTTCAGAAAACCTGACCTCAAATCTATATATTTTTGATAATTCTATAAATAACTGATGGATACCAAATTCAGTTATTTTTTCGATAGAAATTAATGTGAACCAATAATTTCATCATTCATTTCTTCTAAATTCCCGAAGTTCCTACTATCGTGAGGAACTCCGTTTTTTTTTGATGTTCTTTAGTTAGAATTTATACCCTAAACCAAAATGATGTGTCGCATCAAGTGTATGAGTATTAAAGGCATAATCAACAAGAATATTTTTAATATTTAACCCTAATCCGGCTGAAAAACTTGCAGGATTATTCCGAAGTCCCATTCTTAAAGTCATCACTTCAAAAAGTGTAGCTTCGCAACCAGCGTGAATTTCTGTTTTTTTAGTTTCATCTGAAATACCATTCATTCCTTTCTTTAATTCCAAAGAGGTAACTACTCCATCATAAGGAAGATAAGAAATACCAATTGTCATTTTTTGAGGAAGATCATAATCATCATTTACTCCAACTTTTGGATTATTGATATTACTGATAGAGAAACCTACATAAGTTCTGGTATGAAGAACTGCAACAGCACCAAAATCCAATCCAAGAGAAGTTTGATTTCCAAATCCATCTATAGAAGCATGATACATATCAATATTATAGCCAAGATGAATTTCCGAATGAACATCTTTCATTAAAGTAAAAGAATGTCCAAAAGTATAAACAGTTTCTGTCAACATATCAACATCTAAATATTCAACTTTCATTGCTTCATAACCAAAAGCAATTGTACCGAATTTTTTAGGCAGTTTTGTTGATAGAGACATTGTCATTAATTTTTGAAAATCATTTTGAAAAATTTCCGTGTATGAAGTTCTTAACTGATTTCCAGCGAAAGATAAACCTGCCGGATTATAGAAAACAGCATCTGAATTTCCACCATAAGAATGATAAGTTCCACCGAGAGCACGTGCAACCGGTGAAGGTTCATAATCATCAAAAAGGGCGAAAATAGATGTAACCGCTATTATTAGTATCAATGTTATAGTTTTTTTCATCGTTGTCATCTTTCCCCCTATTTCAACGGTGCACCAATTACAATTGGAACTTTATCTTTTTTTGTTTTACCTGTTTTGACATCTTTTACTTCAAGATAACAAATATATAATCCAAGTGGCATGGTGCTTTTGGTTCTATCTTTACCATCCCATTCAAAGTTGTTTATGCCATCTGGAGCAGAAATAACTTCATCTATTGGTGTATAGATTAATTTTCCTTCAGCATTATAAATTCTTAGAACTACCTGATCTCCTTGTTTGGAATAATAATCAATTTTGATAGTTTCTCCGTCGTAAGGATTGAAAGGATGCGGTGGAACTTTTAATATTGCTTCATGTTTAGTGACTGGAGAAGTATAAGAGAGAAGAAATTCCTTATTCCCCGGATAATCATTTGTAGAGAAATGATTATCTTCTGCATAAACAGACAATTCCAAAGATTCACCAGCACATAGTCCTGTAATAATTCCCTTGAATTTTTTAGTATTAGCATCAAGAGTATCGACTATTTCCATATTTAAAGAATATTTGTTTTTCTTGTAATCGATTGAGTAATTGAGAGTTACATTTTTGATAATATTTGTTGTATCAATAATATTTGATAATTCAATTTCAGTATAGATGATTAAAGAATCAGTATCTAAGGAAAGATTATCAAAATAAAAATCATTTATAATTGGTGCTCTTACACAAACAGGAAGAATCATTGTTTCAGATTCTGTAATTTTATTTGTGGTATCAATAGCAACAATTTTATAAAGTAAATCTTCCGTATAATCAATTTCTTCGTAAAGTGAATCAATAGTTACAGAATAATTGTTTCCGGAAGTAATTTCCAGAGTATCAATTTTTGAGAGAACTTTGAATCCGTAAGATAATTTTACTGATTTAATTTCACCATTAGGATCTGTGGCATTTACTTCAAATGTAATTGGTTCATCAAGGAACGGATAAGGAAGATTGTTGTCAAAATCAATCTCTATATCTGATAAAACCGGATATCCGGAATATGTTTGAATAGTAATTTCAGAGGATTTTATAGTTTGATATTTAAAGTTTTCTGTTTTGATATAAAAAACATAATTTTCTTGTTTAGCAGTTGATAAAGCATCCATTCTCGGAAGCGTACATTGATAATTAAGAGTTTCTGCAATATTTTCCATTACTACTTTTGTATAATTTGGAGAGCTTTCAGGTTTATAATATAAATATTTATCATGATAAGATTCAAATTTTTCATTTGGAAAATTAAAAATCACTTGAACAGAATCACTCATTAACGGAGTTTGATTGCTCAAAGTAATATTTGCTTGAGGAATTCTTGTAAAATTAGCAATATCAGATGAATAGCCGGGAACAAGTTGTCCTTCGTTATTGTAACTGCTTATAATCCCTCGTAAACGAAGATTATCTCCTACGAAATAGCTACTACAATTAATACCTGCTGAATCCCAGACTCTGACTGTAATCTCATCTTCTCCATTACCAAAAGAAATATTTGTACCACCACCTGCATAGAAAGAACTGGTAACATTACCGGAAACTTCCACAAAAGATCCTTCATAAAGAACTGATTCAGTTTGAACTTCAGCAAGCGACAACAATGTTACATAATTATCTAAACTAACACCGGTTTTAATGACTTCATAGGAAATGTCTGTTAATTCGGTTGTACCATTGTAATCATCAACTGTACCGGAAATTTTTAGCAAATTCCCTTGTGCAATATCTGCTTCTATTTGGCTGGTAATCTCATTTCCGTAAAGTTGTATGCCAAAACCGGAGGCATCTTGAAAATATGCACTCAATTTATCAAGTCTTGTGACTCCTGCACCAATTGTTACAACTCCAAGTAATTCAACATGTTTTCCATTATAGAAATTTATGTCTGTCTGAATTTGTTCAATTGTGGTATTATCATCAGAATGGATGTATATTGTTTTTTCTGGGGATTCAATAATTTGAAGATTGGAGTTTTCCGCTCGAATAAAAAAATTAATATTTGAGCTGATATCAGTTAAAGAATTGAGGTTTGGAATTGTAGTAATATAATTAAAACTATCTGCTGTTTCCATCAACAAAGTATCTTTTGTTGTAGCATCGTTGGCTACCCAAAATATAACCTCGACTTTTGACAAACTCCCTGAAAAACTGATGACTTCTGCATTTACCAAAATATTATCATTTCCTAATGGAACATCGGGCGAATAAGTAATATTTTGTATCTGAATATCTGTAACAAAATCTTGTGAATCTCGTGGATTTAAGCCATAATTTCCAAAATTATAATCAACAATTCCGATAATTGAATTAAAAGAATCGCCAACTGAAACATTTCCATAATGATAAAATCCATCATCAATCTGGCATTCTCCGGTTCCATCAGTTACATACCATTCATTATTAGAATTAGGTGTTTGAGTAATTGTAACGGAATTTATTTGTACCAAAACACCTTCATATTTTTCTTCTGAAGCGAGTTCTTGAGTTGAGATTTCAACCGGTTCTGGCAGTAAATTTCCTGAGCTTAAAATAGCAAACGCAGAAATATATGTAAGTTCTGTCAGATTATAGTATTCATCGACTTTTCCTGTAATTTCAATTTCATCACCAAGATTTGGATTATTCGTATAATCATAGACATAAATACCATTCCACGCCCCACCTTCAGGAGCTGAAATAAAATACTTATCGTCTGGGAAACCAAAACCGGTTACAATTCCAGTTGTCGTAACTACTTGTCCGTCGTAGGGTGAGTTACCGTTACTTTCTGTTGTATATTGAATATCGTAAATACTGACATTATCAGCAAAGATATTTATAGCAAATATTAATGCTATCAAAAGAATGATACTTTTGTTTTTCATTTATTCTCCTTGAAATTGTCACAAATGGATTTCAGATTAAAGGACGAACCTTGTTGTATAAAAACATAAAAATTCCTTTAATAAGGAATCTCGAAACTATTTCCGATATTTAATTCAATAAGAAATTACCGACCATCAAAATTTTCTATCTCTTGTAACGAATCTTATATTTCATTTATATTGTTTGTTTTGAAATTTTTTTTTTCTTTTAATTTCTTTTCAAAAAAGATTGAATAAACCAAATATATTGTAATAGCGACAACTATTGAGCTATCGGCAACATTAAAAACAGGCCACCGATACATAATAATATCCGGAAAATCACAATCTATGAAATCTGTAACACTTCCTAAAAAAATTCTATCACTTAAATTGCCAACAGCTCCACCAAGTATCAAAGAAAACGTAACTAATTCAATTTTAGATAGACCTTTTATTATAAAATAAATTAGCATTCCCACAGCTATGACACTTACAAATATGAAAACTATTCTATTAATTAATGGACTCCCTAAAGATAAGCTAAAAGCAGCACCTGTATTTTGTACATGGACAATTTGGCAGAGAGAACCTATCACCGGAATAACATCAATTTCAGGATGTTTTTGAAAATAATCTCTGACTACAATTTTTGTTATCTGATCAAAGACAATGATAAAAATTGATATAAAAAAGTAATAATAATTTTTCTTCAAAATATGTTTTTCTTCTCCTCTAAGGTTTTACATTTAATACAATATCTTGCGAAAGGAACAATTTTTAACCTATTAGGAGGAATATATTCTCCACAAATTTCACAGATACCATAAGTCTTATCATAAATTCTTTTTAATGCTTGATTAATTTGTATAATTTTTTTTTGCTCTTTTTCCATTAAAAAAGCTTCTCTTTCCAAAAGATCTGTATCCGAAGCTTGATCTGCCTGGTGGATAGCATAACCTGTTTGATTCCCGCATCTTACGTCAGAATCTTTACGTTGATAATCACTGATTTTTCCAATAAGAGAAAGTGTTTCATTTTTTTCCGAAAGTAATGTTTTTTTGTATTGGTCTAATTCTTCAGTAGATAGACTCTTTACTGACATTAATATCCTCCTAAAATTTATTCTATGATATTTATACTCGCTTTAATAAATCAAATATTATTTCTTGTAGATTCTTTTGGGCTTTACCTGCATTAGCACGAATTTCTTCTTGAGTATGAGATTTTGAATGAAAAATATTCCCAAAATTAGTTGCTACTGAAATACCTAAAATTCTCAATCCGGAATGTTTACCGACAATAACTTCCGGAATAGTTGACATTCCAACCAAATCTGCTCCCCATTTTGCCATCATTGAACATTCTGCATGAGTTTCAAAACTTGGACCTGTTACCGCAACATAAACTCCGGTGTGTATTTTAATATCTTTTTCTGTTGCTATTTCATGGAATAATTCAATCATTTTGTGATCATAAGGTTCATGTAAACTTGGGAATCGTTCACCAAAGTTATCAAGATTTTTTCCAATGAGCGGATTAGTTCCCATAAAATTAATATGATCTTTGATAGTAACAATTGAACCTGGAATTATTTTTTCATTTAAACTTCCGGCAGCATTTGTAACAATCATTTTTTTTATGCCAATTTTTGCCATAACTCTCACAGGAAAAGTGATTTCCTGCATTGAATACCCTTCATAAAAATGTAAACGACCTTGCATCAATAAAACAGGTACATCGGAAATAGTTCCAAAAATTAATCTACCTTGATGAGAAGGAGCTGTTGAAATACAAAATCCGGGTATTTCTTCATACGGAATAATTTGTGGATTATCAACAATCTCAGCGAAAGAATTTAATCCGGTTCCGAGAATTATTGCGATTTCCGGTTTTATTTTATTTGCAATTTTATGTTCTAAATATTTGGCAGCTGATAAAATCATTTCATTCATTTCTTTTTCCTTTAATTATGATTCAAAATTAATGTTTTTTTCCTCTGTTTTATTTGAAGTAGGAACTGAAGAATTTACTTCTGGAACTTTTTCGGAACTAATTTTTGGTTTTTCATCAATTATGGGCTTTGAAGCAGTGTTTTTTAAGTTATAAAATTTTTGGTCCATTGCCATTTCATTCTCTTTTTTCAAGATTGAATCTTGATTAATTCTTTCCAACAAAGTTCCAAGTTCTGATCTGAAATGTAAAAGAAAATGTTTTTTTTGTTCTTTAATATTGATATATTGGTGTTCAAGAACATTCAAGTAATGTCGTGCTTCTTCAATTGTTTTCTTACCTTGAAGCTCAGCTTTTTTCAAAATAGTGTCAGCTTCAAGTTTGGCGTTAGCAATAATTTCAGCTTTTTGTTGTTGAGCAAAAAGTAATGTCTGATTTATTAATTCTCGCTTTTGACTCAAGGTTTCCGAAATATCTTCTATTGGCTCGACAGGAGGTTGAGGTATTGCTGGAATTACTGGTGTAATTTCTTCCTGTTTCGTAATTGTTGGAGTTTGTAAATCTTCAATCTGGCTTGAGATTAAATCTAAAAATTCGCGTACTTCATCCTTGTTATAACCCAACATTGTAGATTTGAATTCTTTATGTCGAATATCTACTGGAGTTAACTCTAATCTATCCATAAGACCTCCTATTATTTTTTTTGTTTTTATTTATAAATGATTGGCAAAATCAAAAATTGTTCTTAAAATAAATCCTTTTACAATATATTGAATAGCGAGAAGAGCAATAATTGGCGATAAATCCATTCCCATATTCGGTAAAAAATTTCTAATTCTTCCAAGAACCGGCTCTGTTACTTTTATCAATAATTGATAGAGATTGTTATAGGGATCAGGAGAAAACCAAGATATTAGTGCTCTCGCAATAAGAATATAAGCATAAATTGAAGCAATAGCGTTGGTTACATTTGCAAATGCTAATAAAAAGTTTCGTAAAATATACATTTGTTAAAATACCTCGTGACAGTCTCTACATCGTGCTTCGTAAATGTCATCAGTTCCAACAACTACTTGATGTTCATCGTGAATCAATCTCTGAGTTTTGTTGGCTGGGTTTCCACATTTAACACAAATAGCAAGAACTTTTGTTACATATTCTGAAATTGCAAGAAGATAAGGCATAGGTCCAAATGGTTTTCCTGTATAATCCTGATCTAAACCGGCAACAATAACTCTTTTCCCTTGATTTGCTAATTCATTACAAATCTCAATAAGATCATTATCAAAGAATTGAATTTCATCTATTGCTACAATTTCAGTGTCTTTTTCTATTAATGAGAGAATTTCTCTCGCTGAATTAATTTGTAGAGAAGGTATCTTTGTTTGATTATGCGAAACAACAAATTCCTCTTCATAACGATTATCAATGATAGGCTTAAAAACCTGAATTTTCTGCTTTGCGTATTGAGCACGATGAATTCTTCGAATTAACTCCTCTGTTTTTCCGCTAAACATACTTCCGCAAATAGCTTCAATCCATCCAGTGTCATGTTTTATAATATTCATTTATTTCCTCTTCGACATTAATTTTTTCAACCTTTTTTTATGTCAATGTTTTTTATTAGTATCTTATTTCTAATATTCGTGTTTTCTTTGGCAAAATATTTGGTTTTGAATTATTTAAAACTTTGCAACTTATGGTACAGAAGCCCAATAGTATTCTTGGTTTTTTATTACTCACAGTTCATTTCCCATTCTTGATTTCTTCATTGTTCATTCTTATATTTTCATCTTGACGCTTTTAGCTGAAATAATTTTTTAACCCGCCAAGAGAAATAATTGTATACATTTTGGATTTTTGGCATAGATTTTTATATTATTAAATAGAGGTAAAAATGGATATTAGTAAATTAAGAAATATTGGCATTAGTGCTCATATTGATTCAGGGAAAACAACCCTGACAGAAAGAATATTATATTATTGTAACAAAATTCATCGAATCGGTGAAGTAAAAGGAAAAGATGGTGTTGGTGCTACCATGGATTCTATGGAATTAGAAAAAGAAAGAGGAATTACAATTGCTTCAGCAGCAACAAATGTTTCATGGGATAATCATCCTATTAATATTATTGATACACCAGGACATGTTGATTTTACCATTGAAGTGGAAAATGCTTTAAGAGTTTTGGACGGTGCTGTCTTGGTACTTTGTTCAGTTGGTGGAGTTCAATCACAATCAATTACAGTTGATAGACAAATGAAAAGATATTCTGTTCCAAGAATCGCATTTATCAATAAATTGGATCGAACAGGAGCAAACCCCATAAAAGTAAAAGATCAATTAATTGAAAAACTTGACCATCATGCAATCTTGATGCAACTTCCAATTGGATTAGAAAATCAATTTCACGGAATTATTGACCTTATTACAAAAAAAGCATATTATTACAAAGGTGACAATAACGAAATAGTATTAGAAAAAGAAATTCCTGCGGATATGATTGATGAAGTTGAAGAACATCGAGAAGAACTTATTGACGCTGCTTCCCTTTTTTCAGACGAACTTGCAGAAGCTTTTTTGGATGGAAATGAAACTGAAGAAATGATTTATGAAGCTATTAGAATTGGAACTTTATCAATGAAATTGACACCTGTATTTTTGGGAAGTGCATTTAAGAACAAAGGTGTAAGATTATTATTAGACGCTGTTATTAAATATCTTCCATCACCATTAGATCGTACAAATATTGGGCATGATTTGGACGATAATGAAAAAGATGTTGAAGTTTTTTGCGATAACACAAAACCAACCGTAGCTCTTGCTTTTAAGCTGGAAAATCAACAATACGGGCAATTAACGTATTTAAGAATTTATCAAGGGTCCATAAAAAAAGGATCTGACCTTTATAATGTAAGAACCGGTAAAAAAAATAAAATCGGACGACTTGCCAAAATGCATGCTACAAGTATGGAAGATATTGACTCTGCTGTTGCCGGACAGATTGTTGCTATTTTTGGTGTTGATTGTGCTCTTGGGGATACTTTCAATAGTGAAGAAATCAATATTTCAATGAAACATTCTTTTATACCAAAACCGATTATTTCTCTTGCACTTGAAGCAAAAGATAATAAATCACTTGATAATTTGTCAAAAGCATTAAATAGATTTTCAAAAGAAGATCCCACTTTTAAATCAATGGTTGATTCGGAAACAAATGAAACAATTATTTCTGGAATGGGAGAATTACACTTAAATGTTTATATCGAAAGAATGCGAAGAGAGTATGGAGTTCTACTAACTGTAGGTGCACCAAAAGTTTCTTATAGAGAAACAATTACAAAACCGATTTCATTTGATTATACTCATAAAAAACAATCCGGTGGTCGTGGACAATACGCAAGAGTAGTTGGGATGCTTGAACCGTCTGGAGACGATGAAAATGTTTTTGTTAATGATATCAAAGGTGGAGTTATTCCATCAAATTATATTCCGGGTTGTGAAAAAGGGTTTAATAATTGTCTTGTAAAAGGTGATTTGACCGGTTTTCCAATTGTTGGAGCAAAACTGATTCTAAATGATGGAAATTTTCATCCTGTAGATTCTTCGATGTTAGCTTTTGAAGTCGCTATTAGAGATGCTTTTAGAAGCAGTTATCATAAAGCTAAACCAAAAATTCTTGAACCGGTTATGAAAATCTCAGTTGAAACTCCATCTGAATTTAGAGGTAATGTTTTGGGTACAATAAATCAGAGAAGAGGTCTAATATTAGAAACTTCTATCGATGATCATTTTACTCGTATTGATGCTGAAGTTCCATTAGTTGAAACTTTTGGGATTGCCACTGTATTACGTTCTTGTACTCAAGGAAAATCCGAGTTTACAATGGAATTTTGTAAATACAGTCCTGTTCCGGTTCAACTTGAAGAGCAAATTATTAAAGATTTAAAAGAAGAAACAAAATAAAAATATAAAATCCACCTTCCAAATGGTCTCTTTTGCTATTTGGAATGGTGCCATTTTCCAATAGCGGAAACTTATTTTCTACCATTTCAAAGATGAAGATTTCGATTTTATTACAAGACAATAATGGTGACACCCTTATTATTTGAATTATAATCAGAATCTTTTTTCATTTGTGAAAATCTTGAAAGAAAATTTCTCCCTTTTACGGAATTTCTTGTTAACTCTTCTCCATTAATAAACGAAGAAATTTTTCTTTGCCAAACTAAATTAGGAAGGATATTTCTTATTGCAATTCGAATATCTCCACCTTTCCCTGAAGAACCATAACCATGAATAATTTTTAGTAAACGATATTTTTGTTGTTTTGCTATTTTAACTTGATATTCCATCCGATTTTTTGCCTGTTCAATTGTTGGAAGATCATCTTTAATATTTACAGTTTTGATTAATTTGAATTTAATATTCCCGGTAGAAACTCTTCCCAATTGAGACCCACAAAATTGGCAAATAGTATTAGTTTCTACATTTTCATTTCCACAAACTTGACATAATTTCATAAAATTTCCTTTATTTCTTAATTATTGGTTATCTTTATTACCAAAGGCTCCACCTTGATGAAATTCATCGATATCTTCTGCTTTTCCTATGATAATGTCTATACGTTTATTCAAGACTGTGCTGTCTTCAATATTATTCAGTGCTAATGCAATATCAAGAACAAGATCTCATTTCATTCTCAGAATTTGTTGTTTCTATGATATTACCGGATGGACCACGATATGTTCTCTTCCATTTTGTTCGGAAAGTTGCATCTTCATCCTTAGGAGATTGAAGAATATTACTGCCAAGCTCAGATTGTAGATGTTTAACATTTTTATCTCCAAAATCATTCATTTTATAAAGACAACACTAACTCAAACATTTATCTGTAAAGCTTTTTATTGGTTTTTATATGACTTTTTTCTCTCGGAATTATTGAAGATTATTCTTGTCTATATTTTTATCTTTTACAAGCAAAGTCTTGTAATACCATATTAAAATTAGTATCTGAACGAAAAGGATTTTTTAACCATAAGGAATAGAAGATCATGAAGAAAAGATTAATTGAGAAATTATTTATTTTTCAGCTTCATAGAAGCGATATCTATGTAGCCCAATGCGTT
>JAOZMQ010000231.1 GCA_029934195.1 Candidatus Cloacimonadota bacterium
AAAATTTAGAATAATTTAGTTTTCGTTCAGATACTAAGTTGTACTGTTTTTAAACAATAACAAAAGGTGGTAAAAAAATGAATACGAATGAAAGAATAAAACAAATTTCTACTTATTGGAGCATTTTTTATAAATGTTCAATTCAAGATTTTGAAAAATCTGGAACACAATTAAATCCTGTTATGGGTTCTGATGACGATTCTATTTTGGATTTAATAACAATCAACGAAAGAGCTTTTTTGGAATATAGTCCTGTTAGGCAAAATATCATTGATTCTGTCCTTGAAAAACTTCCTCCGGATATTTCATTAAGTATTGATTTGTTGAGGGATACTCTTGGAGAAGATAACATTTTAGTATATGGAGCTGATAGTATTTCCTATTTATTACCGGAACTTTTTGTTCCACATCCGGTTACAACTGAATATGAGATCAAACAATTAAAGATAGAAGATGCTGAATTGTTAGAAGAAATGTATGAAAATTGTGATGAAAATGAAATTGATTCTGCCAAAGTTGAAATTAATCATCCGGTAATTTTCGGAATTTTACATAATGAGAAATTGGTTGCAGCTTCAAGTTTTATCTATTGGGGAAAAGATATTGCAGATATTGGCGTAATTGTTCATCCTCAATTTAGAGAAAAAGGTCTTGGTAAAGCTGTTGTCACTGCTTTATGCCAAAATGGAATTGAATCTGACAAATTATTGCAATTCAGGAATGATGTTAGAAATATTGGCTCGGGGAAAATTGCTTCTTCTCTTGGGTTTAAGGAATTTCTTACTTTAGAAACTTTTGAAATTAAAGAATAGATAAATATCATAAAAACATGCAAAGCTTTGGAAGTTTGTAAGCTTTCAAAGTTAAATAGTTAAGTAATAAATCCAAACAAATTAATTAGTAAGGAATAAAAAATGAATTATAGAAAATATAAACCTGAAACAGATAAAGATGCTGTTTATAGAATACTCAACGAAGTCGGTTGGGTTCACGATAAAAAGAAAGATAAATATCTTAATGATTTTCTTGCAAAAGGAGATACTTTAGTTGCACTTATTAATAATGAAGCTGAAGTTATGGTAGTCAGCTCTCAAGGCACAATCAGATATTTGCAAACAGACTTAAAACTATCAGCAATTACTGGAGTAACTGCGAGTCTTCTTGCAAGAAAGCAGGGATATGCTGGAAAATTAACAGCCACAAGAATTGCAATTGATGCTGAAAATGGTGCTGAAATGTGTGCTTTGGGGATTTTTGATCAAGGATATTATAACAAGCTTGGTTTTTGTAATGGAACTTATGAAATTGTCGCCAGCATTATTCCGGCATCTCTTGACATAAAGAGAAAAGTTAAACAACCAAATCGTTTAACAGAGAAAGATTGGGAAAAAATGCATGAAAATAGAATTATTAGAAACAGAGTTCATGGTTCTGTAACTCTCCCATCTTATTCAACTTATGCGGATATTGGAGAAGAGAATAAAAACATTGGTTTTGGTTATTACGATGATAATGGAAATTTAACACATCATCTTTGGTTTCAAGGTCTTGGAAAAGAAAATGGACCAATTTGGATTAAATGGATGATTTATCAAAATTTAGACCAATTAATGGATTTATTGGCTTTACTTAAAAGTTTTGAAGAACAATATCATTGCATTCGAATGATTGAACCACCACAGATTCAAATTCAAGATTATATAAAAAGACCGCATCTTTATCGAAGCATCACTCTTAAATCTCAGTTTAACAACGAAACAAGAGCAACCTCATTTTGGCAGATTAGAATCCTAAATCTTGAAAAATGTTTGAGTAAAACTCATCTCAATTGTGACAAATTTAGTTTTAATCTTAACTTAAATGATCCAATAGAAAAATATATTTCTGAAGATCAATCTTGGAAAGGAATTTCCGGAGAATATATCATCACTCTTGGTAACGATTGTAAAGCTGTAAAAGGTAAAGATAAATCGCTTCTATGTATGGAAGCTTCTGTCGGTGCATTCACAAGAATGTGGTATGGAATTATGCCGGCTACCTCACTTGTATTCTCTGATGGATTAATCGCTGAAAATGAATTGTTGAATAAACTTGATACTATTTTCCGAATCTCAAAACCGCATACTGATTGGGAATTTTAAACAAATTTTTATTCTTAATTTTTTGGATAAGAAAAATTGTTAAAGTGAACTCAAAGAAGAATGAAAGATGTATTTACGGGAAATGCAGATAAAAATATTCTGATGCTAAAGATTAATAATGAAACGTGCTTTAATTCTTATAATTCACATTATCTATTAACTCTAAAAGTAAATAGTTAGGAGAAAAAATGGAAAAAGAAATAAAAATAATTGAATATAAAAAAGAATTTGCAGCAGGTGTTGCAGATATGTGGAATAGATCTTCCGAGGGTTGGCAAGGTGATCATTGGGATAAATCTGAAGAATCTGTGAGAAATGGGGAAGAAGCTTCATCTTGTCTAAAACTTTGGATAGCAATTGCAAATAAGGAAGTTATCGGATATTGTAAATTATCAGAATTTCCACAAGACAAAGAAACTTGGTATATTGACCTTTTGAATGTAAGACCGGATTTCTTTGGCAAAAAAATTGGCAAAAAACTTCTTTTAACAGCAATTGATTATTCTCAAAAAATGGGAATTTCACGGGTTGATTTACATACTTGGCCAGGAAATTTAAAAGCAGTGCCACTTTACAAAAAATGCGGATATTTTTGGATTGATAGAGATGGTTCAACTCATTTAATAAATCTTATTCCGAAAGTTCTCAAACAGGCATTGTTTCAAGACTTCTTCTCAAAAGCAGATTGGTATAAAGATAGCACTCGTAAAATTGAAGTTGTACCTGATGGAAGAAAAGAAGGTGACTTTGAATATTGGACATATTCTTGGGAAAAAGATAAAGAAACTCTTGAAATTGAATTTTGCAGACGCGGAAGAGGAATTCGTAAAATTGAAACAAATGATTATTCCATCACTGCGACAATTGCTGATAGAAAATTAATTTTTGGAGCAAAATATCAAGTCAAATATGAGATCAAGAATAAATCCGGTAAGCCACTTAAAATTGAAATAAAATCAAAGAATGATGAAATGATAAAATTTAATTTTGAAGATTCATTTATAGTTGATGATGAAAGATCTATTGAACCCGAGTTTTTTATTGATAAAATTGATAAAGAAACAAATGAAGAAAAAACTCAACCGAATGTGATTGCTGAATTCAAGATTAATGGGAAAGAAGTTTTGTTTGAAATCGGAATTTCTCCACAATTTCCAGTAAAATTTATTGTCTCGAAAAATGATATGTCATTTATAAATTCGGATAATGAATGTTGGATCTCTGTAGAAAATATGTCAAAAGATGATATTGAATTTATCGGGAAATTGAAAGCAGATGGAAATGTTTCTTTCAAAAATAAAGAAATATTCTTATCGCTAAAAGGAAATGAAAAGAAAACAATAAAAAATTCCTTCTTGTTTAAAAAAGTTGGTAAATACCAAAATGAAGCTGAATTTACAATTATTCAGAAGTCAAAGAAATTCACTTACAATAGAGATATTGAGTTTTTTGTAAGAACTTTTACCGATAAACTTTTTGCAAAAACTCGTGTAAGCGATACGATTTTGTGTGGAAAATATTATCTAACAATGATGAAAAAGAATAATCGGAATGCCTTGTTTTTTGGAAGTAAAGATATTCAAGGAGGTTTCTTTTTCCCTGTTCCATCTCTTGGGAAACCTTATAACAGTGAGTTTGCTCAGGTTGATCCGATTTTTGAATCAACTCAAAATAGTGAATCTATATCGGCAAAAATAACTTATATTTCAAAGAAATTTTTAGATGCAAAATTCATTTTCCATTTTGAGCTTTTTGCTGGTGGAATGCTGAAAATGTTTATTGAAATTGATAGAGGAAATTGGAAAGATGATTTACAAGCTATTACTTATCTTTGGTTTCCCAAAAATAATGCAACTTGTATGTCAGATGGAAAATTGATAAGAATTCCAAATGATAATTCAGATAGTTACGAATCAATTTGGGATTATAATAAAATTGATGAAAATTGGATTATGTCAAAAAGTGATGATAAAAAAAGTGATTTTACAATAGTTTGGAACAATGAATTCAGAATGAAAGCAGGTGGCTGGAGAAATGTTTTTGAATCCACTATACCAAAAGAAATGGAGAATTTTAAGTCGAAAGAGATCTTTTTCTTCAAAGATTTTTTTAAGCGAGTTGAAGATGTGAGATTATTTGTACTTCAAAAGAAGGTAGAAAAAAACTATCCAATTTCAACTACTGATATTTTGATTAATAATGGAAATCCTTTTGTTGAAAATCAATTAACGGTTTCTGTGAGATGTAATGCAAATAACAAAGTAAGCGGAAAATTTTCTATTTCATCAGATGTAATTGAACAAAAATCAATAATGAATGAAGAAAAAAAATCTATAATTGAAATTACTGACATCAAAATTAAAAGGATAAAAGGAACAAATATCTTGACGCTTAATAAATTTGAGAATGGAATTTCAAAATCATCAAAAGTTGTTTTCTTCAAAAAGGGAAACGATAAAGTCAATTTCCAAGAGATTGTAGAAAATGATATGAAAATAATGACAGTTTCAAATGGAATTATTGAACTCTCTACATCACCTGATTTTGCTCCCGTTATTCATTCGATGAAATATAATGATCAAGAATGGTTAGATTCTCTTTTCCCAAATCCGGGACCAAAATCTTGGTGGAATCCATGGGCAGGTGGAATGTATGCTCGGAATGTAGAAATTAATCTCAAAACAATTCTCAAAGAAAAAAATACTTTTGAATTCGCAACAAAAAAAGATCAATTCGGAAACGAGTGGAAAGGAATTTCTATCAAAACTGAATTTGTAAAAAATGAAGCAATGAAAGGAACAATTTTGATTCAGTACTTTCTATTGCTTTCAAATTCTCCGGTTGTTGCAAGATTTTTTGAGCAGACAAATATCTCCGGATTTAGATTTAATTCAAGAGTAAGAAATAATTGTTTTTTTAAAGCTGATTCGGTTCAAAATACATTTTATGAATTTACTTCTGAAACTGATGAAAAAATTCAAGTTCAAGGTGGAATTTCAGAAGAATATTTTAATACAAAACTTGGGAAATTCTTTAATTTTAATCGAAGTGAGACTGTATTTATTACAACTCCTTTTGATGTAGTTCAACAAGAAATGGGGGCAAATTCAGAGATAATTAACTCTAGTATTTCCCAAACAAAACTTCTTGAAACTGATGAAATAAAAATATCAAAACCAAGTTTTATAATTTTTTCAGAAGAAGATATTAATCATAATTGGCTCGATATGTTGAGGAGAATTGAATTGTAATACGGAAATCTGTTTTGTGAATTATAAAAAGGAGAAAAAAATGAAAAAACTACTCGTTATCTTTACAATATTGATTG
>JAOZMQ010000016.1 GCA_029934195.1 Candidatus Cloacimonadota bacterium
ACATAGATGTCGCTTCTATGAAGCTGAAAAATAAATAATTTCCCAATTAATCTTTTCTTCATGATCTTCTGTTCTTCATGGTTAAAAAGTCCTTTTTCGTTCAGGCACTATCTATTACCTATAGGTTTTAAAAAAACATCTTTGAGATCTCGTGTTCTGAAGTTTCCTTCGCAACAGCGATTCAATTTGTATATGGAAATTGGTAAAGCTTATTTCGGAACTGGTATATGAATGCAAAAAAGCAGAGAAATTAATCTCTGCTTTATAAAATCTAATATATAATTAGAAATAAATGTTAAGTCTCTACTATTTCATACCTTGACTAATAGCATTACCGAGTTCAAAAATTGGTAAATAAATTACCAGAATAGTTGAACCTACAACAACTGCCATCATTACAATAAGTAAAGGCTCAATCAAGGAAGTAAGTCTGTCGATAACAGAATCAACCAGTTTTTCATAGAATTGTGCTGCTTTTCCGAGCAATCTGTCCATATCTCCAGTTTCTTCTCCGGTTGCTGTGAGCTGAATCAAAGTCGAAGGAAATACTTTTGTTTTTCTTAACGCTCCAGCAATAGAATAACCTTCTCGAACATTTTTTCTTGCAGTTCTAATGGCATTACCAATAACCGCATTTTGAACAACGTTTTCAACAAGTTCCATTGTTTCCATAATTGGAACACCAGCAGCCATCAAAATACTGAAAGTACGAGCAAATTTACTCATAATTGAATTATCTAATAGATTCCCAGTAACAGGTATTTTCAATAAAATGGCATCAATAACAAATTTCCCTCTTTCTGTAAGATAAATAAGGAAAACAGATACTGCACCGCCAAGTACCATTAACGCAGCAATAAATAAGTGGTTCTGTAGAAAATTTGAGATATTAATTGCAATTACAGTTGGTGCTGGTAGCTCTGCATCAAATCTACTATAAATTTCACTAAACTTAGGAATGATTACATAGAAGAGGAAAAAAACAACTGCTACTAAAACAAAAATAATAAAAACGGGATAAGTCAGTGCCGACAACACTTTCCTTTGAGTATCCTCTATTTTTTCTAGATAATCCGAAAGCTCGTCAAGTACAGTATGAAGCGTACCAGAAACCTCACCCGCTTTAACAAGTGAAATATAAAGAGAATTAAAAATTCCAGGATGCTGCTCCATTGCCTCTGAAAGGCTAAATCCTTTTTTGATATCATTACTTATTTTTATAAGAACTTTTTTAAACTTTTTATTTTTTTCTTCTGTTGAAAGATCATAAATTGATTTTTCAATTGTTAAACCTGCAGAAAACATTGTTGAAAGCTGTCTTGTAAAAAAAACAAGAATTTTTAATGGAATACTATTTCTCATTTTATAAATTGAAAGTAACAATTTATCAATGAGAGACATATTCTTTTTAGCGTTACTATCTTTTGCTGGCTTAACAGAAATGATAGTTCCACCTTCTTTATTTAACTTTTCAACTGCTTCATCCATCGAAGAAGCTTTTAATATTCCTTCGATTCTTGCCCCTTTGGCATTTTTGATCATATATGAAAATGCGGCCATATTTTTACCTTTTTTTATTTAGTTGTAATATCTTAATCATCAGAAAATGTGAGTTTTATAACTTCTTTTATAGAAGTGACACCATTTTTCATTTTCTCAATTGCACTTACGTGTAAGCTTATCATTCCATTTCCAAGAGCTGCATTTCTGATATAATCCTGATTTGATCCATCAAAAATTAATTTACGAATATCAGCATTAACTTCAAGGAGTTCAAAAATCCCGGTTCTTCCAGAATAACCTGTATTATCACAGTGGACACAACCAGCTCCATATTTAAAATTAATATTCTTTGCTTCTTCAGCACTAATACCAGCTTCTTTAAGTTCTTTTTCTGTTGGATGATAATCACTTTTACACTGAGGACAAATTTTTCTTAAAAGACGCTGAGCCATTACAAGATTTAGAGAAGAACCAACCAAGAAAGGTGGAATTCCAATATCAATCAAACGTGTAATTGTGGCAGGAGCATCATTTGCATGAAGAGTAGTGAAAACAAGATGACCAGTTAAAGAAAATTTAATTGCAATATCTGCTGTTTCCTCATCACGAATTTCCCCAATAAGTACGATATCCGGGTCTTGACGAAGAACAGAACGAAGAGCTGAACCAAAAGTAAGCCCGATTTTTTCGTTAGCTTCAATTTGTGTAATACCCTCTAATCTATACTCTACAGGATCTTCCACTGTAATAATATTATTCTCAATATTTTGAATTTCTTTAAGAGCAGCATGAAGAGAAGTAGATTTACCACTACCTGTAGGTCCCGAGACAATGATAATACCATAAGGTCTTTTAATCCATTTATTAAAAACCTCAAGGTGATGTTTTTCAAATCCAAGAGTTGTTAATTTAAAACCAAAATCTCCTTTATCAAGAAGTCGCATCACAATTTTTTCTCCAAGAACTGTTGGAGTAATCGAGACTCTTACATCGACACTTTTAATAGCTGTTTTAAGTGAGATATGCCCATCTTGTGGAAGTCTTCTTTCTGCAATATTTAATTTTGCCATTACCTTAGTAAGAGAAATCAAACCGGCGTGTAAACCGATTGGAGGATTCATTACTTCTCTTAAAGCACCATCAATACGAAATCGTACACGCGTATTTTTTACCAATGGTTCTATATGAACATCTGTTGTATTTGATTTTATTGCTTCTGTGATAATTAGATTCCAAAGCTTCACAACAGGAGCATCAGCATCTTGAGAAGCATCAATAGTTATTTCATTTTCATCATCGTCAACTGCAACGATATCAAATCCGCCAACAGCATCTTCTACTTGAGTAGTAGTTCTAATAGATTTATAATATCTTTCAAGAGTATCTGTTAATAAAGAATTACTAACGAGAACAGGTACAACTTGTTTCTTTAGAATTTTTTTCAAACTATCGATAATAACTATATTTTCAGGATCAGTCATAGCTACAATAACTGAATTTGGATTATTTTTCACAGCAATAACTCGGTTTTCTACTGCAAAAGGTTCAGGTATAGTCTTCACAACATCAATCTCTAATTCGAGAAGTTCATTCTCTGAAATAATTTCATATTCAAGTTGCAAATGTAGTGCCTGAAGCAAATCAGATTCTTTAATATAACCAAGTTTCAAGAGAGTTTCACCAAGTTTCAAGGAAAAATTCGGTTGTTTTTGCAAACTTTCGTTTACTTGAGATTGAGTTGCTGCACCTATATGAACTAATATTTCTCCAATTTTAGCAAATTGAGGATTAAACGACATTTATAACTCCTTATTATACTTTTATTTTTACTTTATAATTTTTCTTCGTTAATCAACATCTCTTCTTAATATTACATCAATTGTATTTTGTGTTCCAGTAGGTAAAATAGTAATAGTCATGGTTGATGAAGTTTCACCTGCACCGGCTGGTGTTGGAGGTGGACACTCATATTTGTAAAAACGAAAAGTTTGATCTAACCTACCACTAATATTTTCAATAATACCTGTATAATCAATATGCTCAGTATTACCATCTTCATCAATTGGTTCTCCTTTATCTGAATGAAAATATAATTGCATATTATTTATAGGAACATTTTGACCGTCAAGAATTTGAATAATAACATTTGTGTCTTGATAATTTGGATTATTTCCCTGAATCCAATCAATATGTGCCGGATTTACAGTAAGATTAATTTGGGGAAATTGAACCGGAAGTAGAACTGAACCTGAATCAACAAATTGACCAACTTGTACTTGAATATCAATCTCTTCATTCGTATGAGAACCATGATAATTTAAAAATGTAAATGCCTGCCCAGCGAGCGTATCTCCATTTGCATTCTCATTACAAACAAACGCAGCTGCATCAATTGAAGCCCAATCAGGATTATTTGGTAAAGAAAACCAACAAACAGTTCCGGATTTCACAGGATTCCCATAAGTATCTGTTATTTGTGCTGAACATTGTACTTTCCACATACCAGATCCCATATCTTCCCCGCTGTCATTTCCTGCAATTGCAAATTCAACTGAACTCGGAGCTCCAGCTTGTACAACAATATTTGGCTTTGAAGCTGATATTTTACCTTCTTCAATAGAAGCTTTTACTGTAACATTCCCCGAAGATTGACCACTATTAACAGTAATAGTAGCAGTACCGTTTGTGGACATAACCGAAATAGAATCCTGAACCGATAAAGCAGGATCATAAAAAATACTATTGTCTAAACTTGTCCCTTGTGGTGCAAACTTAAATTTAAACCAAACATCTTTCTGACCAGAAATCAAATTTCCATTATAATCATATAGATTTACTTGTAAATCAACATATTCTTGCCCACCTGTACCTTGTACGTCGAGCTGAATCTGCCCATCAAAATCAAATTCTATAGAATTCGCTTCACTAGAAATAATTGAAATTATTGAAGATGCTTTTGCTGTATCACATTCCGCCGAAATTTCTGCAATACCAGCAATAATTCCCGGAGAAAAAGACGTTTTGGCAAGACCTAATTCATCAGTAAGAACAGTTAAAGGCTCAATAACACCGAGAGTTGTTTCAAAAGAAACAGCTTTTCCGGCATTCACAAAATTGTGATATGAATCTTCAATTTTTGCTTCAATTGTGAAAACTTCACCGTTTACATTAGTATTTGAAGTCTCTTCACCAGCAGAATTCAAAACTTTTAGATACATAAATTTTGGATTTCCGGGTAAAATACTAAATAATTTATCATTATTCATTTCATTAATTGTAATAGTAATTTTTCCTGAATCTGTAGTTATTGTACCTGTATTGAATTGTACTGAAGCATAACCACCATTTGATTGAATAATTGTACTTGAGCCAATTGAAATACCTTCTGAATTTTGGAAAAATCCATAATTACAATGGAAATTAATTTCTGTTCCATTTGGGATATTGCCATTTATAGTTTCGGCACTTGCCATAATTGTCACCACTTCACCAACAACTAACGATGAGAAAGATGGATTAATGACAATAGATTCTATTGGTGGTTGTTCTACAATCGTAATTTTTTTAGTAACTGAATCATTATCAATTTCTACAGTAATTACTGCAATACCAACAACACCATTATCTCTAAAATCAGCTTTAGCAACACCAGCCGAGTCTGTTACAGCATACGTGTCAATATTACCAATACTAGATTTGAATTTAACAGAAACATTTGAAATTGCAAAATCATTATTATCTTTTACAAGTACACGTATTTCAGAGAATGTTTTATTATTATCTGCAAATATAGTATCTTGCGAAACTGAAATATTTGCAATATAATTCCCTTCAACCGAAATACTGCGGTTATCGCAGGCAATAGTTGTGAGAATTATTACGATAAATATTATTGATATAATTTTATAAAACATTTTTTCCTCTAAAAGTATAAAGTTAAATTAAGAAAAAATTGTCACTCCAAATGAAGTGACAATTTCAATTTTTATGTTAGTCAAAATATCTTCTTAATATAACGTCAATTGTATTTTGAGTACCTGTAGCTAATATTCTTACCGTTAACGTTGCGGAAGTTTCACCTGGACCAGCTGGAGTAGGTGCTGGACATTCATATTTATAAAAAAGAAAATCCTTATCGAGCCGACCATGTATGCCATCTACTACAGCTGTATAATCAGTATATCCACCAACAGGTTCACCCTTATCTGATTGGAAATATAATTCCATATTATCTATTGGAATATTTTGACCATCAAGAACCTGAATAATTGCAGTGGCAATCTGAGAACTAGGATTATTTGTTTGAGTCCAATCAATATGTTGAGGATTTACAGCAAGATTTATTTGCGGGAATTGAACAGGAAGAACAACATTCCCAGTATCAGAAAATGCACTTACATCAACTTGAATTTGAATTTCTTCGTTTGTATGCGATCCATGATAATTTAAGAATGTAAATGCTTGCCCTGCAAGAGAATCCCCATTAGCGTTTTCATTTCCTACAAAAGAAGCTGCATCAATAGAAGCCCAATCTGGATTATCCGGTAAAGAAAACCAACAAACTGTTCCAGATTTAACTGGATTGCCATAATCATCGGTTATTTGAGCAGAACACTGAACTTTCCACATACCTGATCCCATATCTTCACCACTATCATTTCCACCTATTGCAAATTCAACAGAACTTGGAGGTCCTGCCTGAACAACAATATTGGGTTTTGAAGCATGGATTGCACCAGCATTTACAGAAGCTCGGACAGTTACATTTCCAGAAAATAAACCACTATTTACAGTAACCATTGCAACACCATTGTTCGCTGTTACTGATAGTGAATCTTGAAGCTGAGCCATTGGGTCAAAATATATTTGATTATCAATACTTGTTCCCTCAGGAGCAAGTTCAAATTGGAACCATACATCTTTCTGTCCTGAAATCAAATTACCATTTGTATCATAAAGATTTACCTTTAAATCAACATGCTCTTGTCCACCAGTTCCTTGAACATCTAACTGAATTTGTCCATCAAAATCGAATTCAATTGAATGCACTTCATCAGAAGTTATTGTAACTACAGATGTTGCCATAGCGGAATCACTTGCCGCAGAAATCTCAGCAATACCTGCAATAATTCCCGGTGAAAAATAAGTTAAGGCTACTCCGTTTTCATCAGTAACAGCTGTTAATGGATCAATTGTACCAAGTGTTGTCTCAAAAAGAACAGATTTGCCAGCGTTAACAAGATTGTGATATAAATCTTCAATCGTTGCCTGAACTGTAAGTTGTTCTCCATTGACGTTAACCTCTGGAACAATTTCACCCGAAGAATTCATCACAATAAGATTCATATATTTTGGCATTCCAGGTAAAATAATAAATTCATTTTCAACAGTCATCTCATCAATAGAAATTGAAAGAAGTCCATCAATAGTTGTACCTGTTCCAGCATTTAATATAACCGTTGCTGAACCACCTATTGTTTGAACTGTAGTATTTGAACCAACCGCAACTCCTTCGGAATCTTGGAAAAATCCATTACTTGTGTGGAATGTTACGTTTGTTCCATCTGGTACATCTCCAATTTCAGTTTGACCACTTGCCATAATTGTAATGACATCATCAACAATAAGAGTTGTAAAAGCCGGACTTAATGTAATTGATTCCAATTCCGGTTGTTCTTCAATAGTAACGGTAATTGTTGTATCAATTGTACCAACATTTGCTAAAATTGTAGCCTCACCCAAATCTCCGCTATCATAAAAAGTAGTAGTTACAATACCGGTACTATCGGTATAAGCATTTGTAATAATGTTTCCAATATCAGATTGGAAACGAACTAATTGACTTCCAACACCATAACCTTCTTCATCTTTCACGTAAACTCTAACTTCAGAATAAGTTACATTGTTATCTTGATAGATTACATTTGGAAATGCTTTAATCCATTCGATATGAAAACTTGGCGGATTTGTAATGTTTATAGTAGTTTCTGCAGTAATAACAGAATTTGCAGATGAGATTTTTGCTTCAATTGTAGCAATACCTGTTTGCCCAATGTCAAGAAAATTAACAGTAGAAACACCATTAATATCAGTATTTTGTACTGAAGGAATAATTCCAAGACCATTTGCAACTTTAAATTCTACAGGATAATCTGCTACAGGATATCCATCTCCTGAATTAGTTACAATTGCTGTAACTTCAACATAAGTTTCAGGATCATTATCTGCACTCATTGTATCACTTGATAAAGTTAATGCAATATCTAATTCAGGTAATTCAGCAATTTCAATTTGTGCATATTTTTGATCAATTATAGCATCTTGTGCATTTTTTATGGAAATAATAATATCAGCATCACCGACATCACCATTATCATCAAATTTAACACTGGCAACGCCCGCGATATCAGAAGTTGCAATCAATTCTATTACACCCAGATTAGTAAGAAAGTTGACATCAATACCTTCTGCCGGAGTACCATCTGAATTTCTCACAAAAGCCTTAACTGTGGCAAAAGTTGCGTTATCATTATCTTGATAAATAACATCGGAACTTACTTCTACCTTTTCAATATAGAATTGCGGAGCTTCTTCTATTCTAATTGGAATTGTCAATTCTGAATTATCAACAGAAGCTGAAACTACTACAAGAGTATCCATAATTCCATGATCATAAAAAAGTGCTGTCGCAATACCGGATCCATTAGTTATTGCTGAACTTGTTAAAGTCGCATTATTGATTGAACCATCATTTAGCTTAAAGTTTACATTTATACCGGCTTCACCAAAACCATTAACATTTTGTACAAATGCCATTATTTGCAAATAAGTTTCATTGTTATTATCTGCATATAATTTAGCTTCCGGACTTGCAATTAATGAAGCAATAGAGTATTCTGGAACACTTTTTATCTTTAGAGAAGCATTCATGCTTGAATTACTGATTGAAGCTGTTATCAAAACATTTTCAGAAATAACACCTTTATCATTAAATGTAGCAATTGCTTCACTTTTTTCATTTGTCATAACTTCAGTTGTGATACTTCCAAATGAAGCCGGACAACTAAAAGATACTAATTTACCAACTGCCGAATTACCTTTGGCATCAGCAACTGTTGCAGTAATTGTAATTGATGTTGAATTATCATTATCCGCAAACATGGTAGAATCACTTACTGACATACTAACAATTTTTAAATCCGGAACATCGGTACTTCTCTTATCACAGCCAACAAAAACTGTTGTAGCAACCAAGAGTGCAAGGAGGATAAGTTTTATCCATTTTGTTTTTTTCATTCTTTCTCCAATAATCTAAAATGAATTATTTGATTAATTTCCTTTCAAGACGTTCATCTATTTCATAATTAATATCGAAATCGTCATTGGTAATAACGCGAGGTATTATTTCAATAATAAGATCAGTTGTCTCTACAGATTCTGATTTATGCTGAAAGAATTTTCCTACCCACGGTAAATCACCAAAAAAAGGAACTTTATTATTTTTTTCTATTATATTAGTACTTAATAAACCACCAATAATTATTTTATTTCCATCTTGTACGGTTACAGTTGTGTTAAGATTGCGAGTTTTTACTCTTGGAAGATACCCTTGAATAAGTTCAACAACATTACTAACTTCTGGTGAAAGTTTTACTGTTATCTGTCCATCAATGTTAACTTTAGGAAGAATATCTAATTTAATACCAACTGATTCTCGATTAACTTGATATTCGTTTTCGAGACTTTTAGCAACGTAGGGAACAATCTCTCCAATATGAATTGAAGCTTCCTCTCCATTCATTGCTGTAATCTTTGTATCTGTAAGAACTTGTGCTGCATTATTTTCTAACAACCAATCAATAGTAATATCAAATGCAGTTAATTGACGACTAAAATGTCCAATATTATCAAATCCGTCAATTTTCTGAAAAACTTGATCTGTTGGCATTTTATTGAATTCTTGATATTCTCCGTATGTTAGAGCACCTGTTTCATCCTGAAATTGGTAAGGTAAACCAACACCATCAGCAGATTCAGGATTTTCTGCAATAATTGTAGTTAGAGAACTGAGTTTTGACCAGTCTATACCAACTTTTTTAGCATCAGTAACAGAGACTTCAACCAAACGAGCTCTGATTTCGATTTGCTTTTGTGGAATATCAAGTTCTTCTATACGTTTAGATAGTTCTAAATAAGTTTCAGGGTTAGCATTAATGAGAAGAGCATTCTGTCCTTCCATTGCCTTTATTTTGCCTTTCATTAAAGAAAAAGTATCTTCAATTTTCTTTGCATCAATATATTTTAATTGTATAATATAAGACCTTTCACCAACTTCTTCTTCAATTTTTTGTTTTTCCCCAACAAGGAAAGTTTTTTCTCCAATTAGTCTATAGGAAAGACCAACAGTTTTAACAACCAAACCAATCGCTTGTTCAATTGGAACATCTTCAATATGAATTGTAACTCTTGGTTCATCTTTCTTATCATTTTCTGATGAGCCATCTTGTGCAACAGCAAGAACGATATTGCATTCACTTAATTTTGCCAAAGTTGACAAAACAGTAGAGATTGAAACATCTTCTGCATCAAAGGAAACAGCTTTATTTATCGCCGATTCGTTAGCACCTATTATCGAAATTGCAAAAAGAAAGATCAGTGTGACGAGAGTGCACATTTTCTTGTTTTTCTGTGAAAACCACATATTTACCTCTTATTTTACCAGTTTAATTCTTGTTCTTTAACATTATCTTTTTTGATGGAAGCCGGTTTTTCTGGAATTGCTTGTAATTTTAATTTCCCATTGATACCATTTTTTCTGATAGTAATGTAACTATCCTTGATAGCGAGAATTTTATTACCTTCAATTGAATCTCCGACTTTATATATTTGACTATTTCCTTTGTAATCTATAGACGCATAAGTTTTACCATCTTCTAAATGGTAAGTAGCTGATAATCTCATCATAGCTTCAACACGTTTTTTCCACTGATTTTCAAGATCAACCTGAGTTTTAACAATTAAGTTTTGTTCAAGTGGGTCTTTTACAGCGGTGAAAGTGAAATTCATTCTATCCTGAATAGAAAGTTCAATATTCTTTATTTGTGTCAAAAGCTTATCACTTAAAGCCATTTTTTTATATTTGGATTCAAATGGAACTTTTGATGCTTTTGTGAAATATTTATAGCTAGTAAATCCAAAAACAATTACCATCACAACAATAGCAGCAATAGTAAAATCCTTAAAATGTCTGTACTCCATTTATCCCTCCTTTACAATTTTGAAAATTGAGAGATCTATAGTAACAAGATAACGAGTAACTTCATTTTGGACATCACCATCTACAACTACTTTTTTATCCTTTCTGATAGGTTTTACATCAAAACTTGTAATCTTGATCAACTTATCTTCTTTCTCTAAATTAGCCAAAAACTTTCCCATCTGAGAATAATCACAATCAATAGCTAAGGTGTATTGATGCTGTATCAAATTCGATTCACTTGCAATTGCTCTGTGTGATATTGCTGAGATAGGAATTTTATCTGTATCTGTTATTAAACCGAGATACTCAATAAATGAATTTATTTCTTCAAATGAAAATTCATCTATTTCTGTTATACTGTTAATAAGAACTTTAGATACATTTTTAAGTTGATTATTGAGAACTCTCGCACTGTTAAGTTTTTCTTGCACTTTTTTTATTTTTCTATCAAATTGTCTGATAGTTTTATGTTTTGCAGTTATAACTTTATTTGTTGTATAGACAAATCCCAAACTAAAGGCAAGTATAACAATGAGTAGGATGATATATTTTTCTTTCATAACTATTTCCTCCCTACTTTTTCGTTAGAAACGCAGTCAATTTGAAATCTATAAATATCAACACCTTTTTCTTTATCTTTACGCGATTTTACATAGCGAATTTCAGGAAAATCTCTTTTAAATTCTTCATTGTTTTTTATATCATCAATGAATGTTTTAATTAAAGTAATTTCCTTTTCATCTTTATTTACTTTTGTAATTCCGTTTAAAGAAAGAATTCCTCGTTTGAATGAAAAATCAGTAATAGCAATTTTCTTACTTGTCACTTCAGGTAAAGCTACAAGTTTTTTTGACCAGAAAATTCTATCTGAACTAAGTTTTGCCAATTTTTTCAAATCGCCAGAAGAAAGATATTCTCCCTTAGCTTCATAATTCTTCAGTTCATTTTCGATTGATTTTAAATATTTCTTTCTGCTACTTACTTTTTTCTGTAAAGAATTATTAACATATCCAATAAATCCAGAAAGAGCAAGAGCACAAATAATAAAAAGAACCACCGTATTAATAAATGATTTATTTTCTGTTTCAATTTGCTTTCTTACTTCGCCAAATTTATTAAGATTAATTGTAAAATATAATTGATTCATCGACACTCCTATTCAGGTCTCATTGCTAAACCTAATGCCAAAGCAAATTGAGGATCTCCCTCTTGCTTTGAGGACATTTCAAGGTCAACGAACGGGTTAAAAATTTCGGTAGGAATGCTCAGTTGTTCGTTAATATATTCACGAAGTCCTTTAAGTTTTGCTCCACCACCAACGAGTAAAATTTTTCGAAAATCGCTACTACTTGCGTCTTTTACATAGAAACGAAGTGAACGTTTTACTTCGAGTGCAATTTGCTCTTCGGTTGTTTTTTCTGTAATATCTAACATTGAAATTGTTCCGGTTGAATTACTACCGGACTTTGAAATTCCATGTTCAAACTTATATTTTTCAGCTGCTTCAAATTCAAGGTCTTTGCTTTCCATAATATCTTTTGTAAAATTATAACCACCCCATCCAATATCACGTGCAAAGAATTTTGACTTTTGACTGTAGATGACCATATTTGTTTTATGAGCACCAATATTCAAAATGATAAAAATTCCTTCTTCAATTGGAGAGTTAAAAGCAAAGGAATTAGCAACCGCAAGTGCTTCTACATCTACAATACCGGGTGCTAAATTAACCGCTGTTAAAATATCTGAATGTTCTTGTATCATTTGTTTAGTTGTAGCTACCAATAAAATATTCATATTATTAGTATTTTCTTCTACATTAAGAACTTGATAATCAAGAAGCATCTCTCCACCACTGATTGGTATGTGTTTTTTAGCTTCAAAAAAAAGAGCTGATTCCAATTCCTCTTCAGGAAGAAAGATTGTCTTTATTTGTTTGATACTTACATTATCACCACCAATAGAAGAAACAAGATGTTTCACCTTTTTGGGATTGATCTTCATTGATTTTAACATCTCTGCCAAAATTGGAGCAAATCGATTGCTACTCAAATCGGAAGGGACATATTCTATTCCAGCTGGCATTGTTTGTCGTATCTCCTGACCTAACAGCTTCCATCCGGATCCTGTTTTCTTCAAGTGAACAGCTTTTATACTGTGACTTCCAATATCCAAGCCAATGGATTCTTTGATTTTGACTGTTTTCTTTTTCGCCATACTACCTCATTCAAGGTTTAAATAGACATTGTTTTAATATCTATAGGGATAAAATTCATTATTTCTTTTCGAAATTTATTAATTAAAAAGCATCTGGATTAAGGAAATACCAACCATCTTCTTCAAAAGAACTCAAATAATCACCACCAAAACCTTCATAAACTTGAGGGAAATCCGGTGGTTGTACATATCTTAAACGCTCATCATAATGGTAGTCTTTATCATAACCTGTAGGACCATGAATACCACTATAATCCCATGCATTGATATTATAAAAATCAGGGGCAGTAGGATTATCTGGATGATTTTTGGGATCACTCCCTGAACGTCTAACAAATCCTCTTCTTGTTTGAGCTATCGCACCAAAAATCACAATATCACCTCGTAGAAATACAATTGTTTGTTGTGATTCCGGCCAAACCGGATTATAGAAAGGCCAATCTGTACCATAAGGTGGTGCAGATGAATTGTAATATGAGTTTGGTTCATAAGGATATCCGCAAGTAGGCCAACCACCAGCCGGTGGACCTCCATGCCATCCAAATGGATTGTTAGGATTTACAGGATGTAATGGATAAAAATATTTATGAAAATCTATAAAATCATACGCTACTCCATTCCTAACAAATCCGGGAGTTGAGCCATGAGGATGCTGATATTCAAATGAGAAAATACCATCATAATGACTGTTATAATCTCCATACACTTCAATATTTCCATCGCCAATCGCTGCATAAGCACCATAAAGTATAATATCCGAGCAATTTGGTGATACAATCGGTCCTGGTTCATTACCTGCTGCAAGAAACGGATCCCGATTTTTATATCTGATATAAATCCTTTCCTCAGATACTAAACCAAAATAATCCGTCTGATTTGCTCCAGGCGTATTATCAGGTGGTTGTCCTATTGATGTTCCATTATAATAAATATCATTGGTAATGAAAATTGTATCTGCAGAACCCCATGTTTGTTTTCCCGCAATACAACCTTCAATCCATAATTCACATTCTACAAAAACCGAGCCATTGGTAATAGATCCAGTTGGACCTGTTGACCAAGTAGTATCTTTTAAAGTAACTGTGTTTACACCAAGAATATTTTCAGGGAGAACCGGTACAGTTGGATGAGCAGGATCCGGATATCTGTCATAAACAGTAAAAGTATCAACATGAGTTTGAACATACCCAATTCTTGATTCAAAAGCACCACCATTAATTTTAACAGCTACAATATCAGCATTTACATCAAATGGTCGAGCACCATTTGCTCTCAATAAAGCAGCATCCGGGTTAAAAAGAATTCCTGGAACTTCTTCTTGAAATCCTCCCAGAAAAATCTCATCCATTGGAGCTGATTGAATAGCAGGTTGCATTGTGTTAAAATCAAGTATTCTTCCGGCTGTTGTGACCATTTCATGAAATGTAGGCCAGCCTCCAATATTTCTAATTACAATATCATCATTTGAATGAACAGGTCCAAAAAGTTCGTCAGCACCATAAAATCTAACATAATCTGGATTAGATGGATCATCCGAATTTTCTGAAGTTTCATATTGAGTGAAATATTGAAATTCAGCCAAACTTTTATTACTAATAAGCCGCTCGGTTAATCTCTTAATTTTAGAATTCTCACCAACTCCAAATTTTGTTGCTCTTTTTGCTGTAACCAAAGTTTGCACACTGATTGCAGATTGACCAACAAATCCCAAAGCATTGTAAATAATCTTTGGAAAACTCTTCACAAAAAGAGTATAAGTGCTAATCCTTTCCGGCTCAACAATTTCTACAATTCTGTTTGGTGGAAAAGCATTTGCATTCTTTGCATAAATTAAATTTGTTCTAACAGCATCACTTCTAAGCAATAGTTCTTCTTGAATCATATCATGGTGCATCATTACTTTTTGATGATCAGTTTGTACAATACTGATTAATGATACTGAAGATACCAAAGCAACAATCACCACAAGAAAAGATGTAGCAATTGCGGTAATAAAACCTTTTTCTTTAGAATTAATTTCAGTTTCTTTCATAATATATCCTTAAATTGAACTACCGGCAAAAATGCGAGTTGTATATCTTATTGTTCTAGTATTAAATCGAATATCTTCTTCCACTGATTGTTTGTCTAATCGACTTCTAAATCTAACCTTAGCTTTCAATTCAACACCAAGCAAACATATCTTATCTTGCGGAATTTGACTTGGTGTATTTGGAAGATTAGGTGTTCGGTTAGAAAAAATATGTTTAGGATTTAATATTTCAATCTCTGGATTTTCTCCAATTTCTCTGTCTTCAACTGGAAATAATCGCAAATTATATTTGGTTTTATGTCCAGATTTAACATCAGCAAATAAAATATTATTCTTAACATAGAATTTACTATAGTAATTTCTGGTATCAGGTAATTTTGGCTTAACGTTCAAGCTTCTATCTAAACCAATAGTAAGAGTGTCAGCCGTCAATACTCCGAGTAAAGGTACCGGATTCGGCTCATTCCTATCCTCAAAAACATTTCCGTGACGAATAACTTCTATTGCATTAAACATCTCCGTGCTCATTCGCGTAAACGCCTCCACTTCCTGATAAGTGGTAACAAAGTTAACCATTGCAAGACTCAAGATTACGATAATTAGTCCAATTATTGGAAATGAAATGACTACATCAGCAAGAGTGTGACCTGATTCTTTATTGATCATTGAATCACCTCCCGATAAAAATAATCTTCTCTAAGTATTATTGATTTTTTATCTTTAGTTGATTTTGTCTCTTTAGCTCCTGGTTCTTCCCAAGAACATGTGATATTTACTTCCTTAAAAAGAACATCTATACCTGCAGAAAGTTCCTTTTTTATAGGAGCTCTACTTGGTGTTTTCACCGTTACATACAAAGGATTTCCATCTCTGTCATCAATAGAAAATTTTTTGTTTACTTCTGGTGGAAAATTGTAAACATCTTCTCCGTAAACTTTGTAAACAAATTTCAATGAATCAGCGACACCAGCACCTATTAGAAGAGCTGATCGATAATGGTAATTTTGTATCGCTCGTGAGCGTGAAAACACCGTTGAAATAAATAGTCCGACAATTGCTATAGAAACAATTGCAAGAGCCAAAATTGATTCTACCATAGAAAATCCAGACTCAGACTTGCATTTATTAATCATTATTTAAATCCTGCTCCGGAAACGAACATTTTTGGATTATCAGCCACTTTTTCTGCAACTTTTCTATCAAGGATACCATTCATTACATGATTGTACAGAGATTGGTCTAAAGTCTGCATACCTTCTTTAGTACCAGACTGTATAACAGATGGAATCTGATATGTTTTTTCTTCACGAATCAAGTTGCGTACTGCGGAATTAGCAATCATTATTTCAATTGCAGGGACTCTTCCTTTACCATCTTTCTTGGGTAAAAGCTTCTGAGCAACGACACCCTCAAGTGATTCAGACAACATAGATCTGACCTGTGCTTGTTGTTCTTTTGGGAACATGTCAATCATACGGTCTATAGATTTTGTTGCACTGCTTGTATGAAGTGTTGCTAAGACAAGATGTCCTGTTTCAGCAGCGGTTAAAGCGAGAGATACCGTTTCCAGATCACGCATCTCACCTACAAGAATCACGTCCGGATCTTCACGAAGTGCAGACCTAAGAGCTGCTGTGAATGACCACGTATCGTGTCCTAATTCTCGCTGATTAATCAATGAATTCTTACTTTTATGTACGAATTCTATCGGATCTTCGATTGTTATAATGTGACAGTATTTGTTATCATTAATTGCGTCTATCATTGCAGCAAGCGTTGTTGATTTCCCACTACCGGTTGGTCCGGTAAGCAAAATCAATCCCTTCTCTTTCATTGCCAATTTCTTAAGTATTTCCGGAACATGAAGTTCATCAAAACCTAAAACTTCATTTGGAATTACTCGGAAAGCAGCAGCAAGACCATTAATTTGATGGAAAGCGTTTACACGAAATCGTACATCATTACTTAATTTTGTAGAAAAGTCAATCTCAAGTTTTTCTCTAAAGATAGTCTGTTGAGATTCATTCATCACTCCAAAAATAAGCTGTTCTACTTCTGCTCCAGTCAATTTAGGAAGATTTAACCGTTTCATTTGACCGTGAACTCTTACCATTGGGAAAGAACCGGCACTAATATGAAGATCGGACGCACCTGCATCTGATGTGAATTTTAAAAGCTCTTGTATAGTCAAAAGAGCACCTCCAATAATTTTAATATTTACAATAAACCAAAGTAAATATTATTCGCTTGATACTTCTTCATCATCAAATTGATCAATACCATAACCTGTAAACTTAGCTTCTTTTACATCGTAAGTTACTTGATGTCCTTCTCCGCCACCAAATTCGGCAGTTGATGTTGCTACGAATTTTTTGGGTGGGTTTCCAACTACTTCAAATTCCCAATTGTTTAATGTTGCATCGCCAAGTTTTGATTCCTTCATAGCTTGTTCAAGGTCATAGTCTCTTGTTGAACCATGTTCTTGAGCATAAATATTATAGGAATTAGATATTGTACGAAGAGCTGACTGAGCTTCTGTTGCTCTAGCTTTTTCCACGTAACGCATGTAGTAAGGTACTGAGATCGCTGCTAATAACGCAACAATAATAACTACAACCAAAATTTCAATAAGTGTGAATCCTTTTTCGTTTGTAAAGAATTTAGACATTCTTCCTCCTGTTTTCTTGTTTTTTTTTAGGATCGGCTAAGCTAATTGCAAATAATATTCCAACTATTAGTTCTTGTTCAATAAATAATCAAATTATTGATGTTTTTTTGCTCTTTCTGTGTTACATTTATAATTTTCTCAAACAATATGTTTTCCCATAAAACCCGATACAATCAGCTTTACTTATACTTTACAATCTAAGATAATGCAAATAGGCAAGATATTAATAAGACCAATTTTTCTTTTTTATTCTTTTTCTTGCCTTTGCGACTTTACTAAAAATAAGTTCTTCTTCCTTTTCTTTTGAGAGAAATTTTGTTGGCAACGAAATA
>JAOZMQ010000232.1 GCA_029934195.1 Candidatus Cloacimonadota bacterium
AGAGAATCAATTTTTAGGTCTTTAAAATAGATTTTTTTCCGTGTTTGATTTCTCAGTTCAAGACTATAAGCGATCGTCGGATCTGCTTGTAATTTTTGATTTATTTCGAGTCTATTAAGGTAAACACTGGCAATGATAGGTTTCTCATATTCAACTCTTGCTTCTCGTTCAACAATAGAAGCCAAATTAATCACATCTTTAAATGATAGATAATTACAATCAGAGAAATTATAGTCTGCAATTTCTCTGAAAAAATGCCTAACTATATGTTTAATTACATATTCTTCACTCACTTCGTAGGGAAAATTATAAGTTTCAGGATAAAGAAATCCTTCGAGTGAGGGAATATTATAACCTGTGACCTTTTTTGCAAAAACTGAATCATTACAAATTTTGACAAATTTATCGTAATTCCCAAAACCTTTATTTGAGAGAATCCTAACGGTTTTTCTAATTGTCAAGCCTTCTGGTATGGTTACTTTTCTTAAAACAACTTTCCCGGTGTGCAATTGTTTAAGAGCATCATTAATTGAAATCTCACCTGAAAAAAGAAATTTCCCATAACTAAGATTCTTATCAAATCCTTGATATTTTGATATGATTTTAAACCAAAATGGACTTGTTATTATATTGTGCTTATATAGTTTATTAGCAATTGATGTTGAAGAATCTCCAATTGAAATATCAATAATAGTTTCATTTACATTAATAGTTTTTGTAATGATTTGATACTGATAGCCAGATAATACGAGGATAAGAAATAAGATAGAAAAAGAGAAGAATTTCATTATTTAACACGATCCATATAGTTTCTAAGAATGATGGAAGCTGCAAGCTGATCAATAATTTTTCTTCCTTCAATTGGATTAATTCTCATTCTTTTTAGTTCATTATTAGCTTCTACAGAAGAAAATCTTTCGTCTTGCCAATTAATTTTGATACCGATCTTTTCTTCAAAGTTTTTGGCAAATTCTCGGACTTCAAGAGTTTTTTTTGTATCTTCCCCGTGAAGATTAACTGGAAGCCCTAAAACAACAATTTGGACATTTTGTTCTTCAATAATTTGTGTTAATCTTGCGAAAACTGTATTCTCATTTGTATTTTGTATTGTTTCAAAAGGACGTGATATAATTCTCAAAGGATCTGAAATTGAAATACCAATTCTGACACTTCCGTAGTCAATTCCCATAATTCTATACATGAATAATTCTCGCTTTTGGTTTTAAAATGTTAATTTGTATCAATAGAATCCTAATTTGTTGAATCATCAATCCAACGTATTATTTTCCAATTTTCACCTTCTTTTTTAAGATAATAGTGAGAATGACCATTGGCTACAATATCGGGAATACTGTTAAAACTCAAACGTAAATCGAAGTAACAAGGAATGATTATTACATCTTCCATTCCTTTTTCGTTTGACTTTTGCCAAGATTCAGAAGGAGGTTTTTTTAGATTTAATGATATATTATCAGGCGAAGGAAATTCTCCATTTGTTGAACCAGTTCCAAAAAGATTACGGTGATATTCTTTTTCTTGTTCCAATCCCCACCAACTATCTGAAATACCATCATTATCAGCATCAACACCAATGATGTTTTGTTCTGTTGCAATTAAAACAAATTTGAATGAATCGGAAAAACAACTGAGATATAAATTCAGATCTTTTCTATTGTAGGCATTTTCAAGATTTTCTAACACAGTATTAGGAGAACTGGAATCATATTGAACAAAAGAGTTATCCGGCTTTTTCATCTCAGGATTAAACGGATTTGTACAACTAACCGTTATTGCAAGTATTAATATTACCAGTAAATTACTGAATACTTTGTGTCGAATATTCATTCTTTAACCATCCCCAGCTTTTGGAGTTTGTAGTTTCTTTATAATCACGAGAATCAAACCATTTGGAAATATGCCAAAAACTATTTACTTCTTTTAATAGTAAGTGCATTTTTCCACAAAAAACTAATATTGAATCATCAGGTGAAAGATACATTGTCAAATTATAATATCTATAGATGTCAGCTGAATAAGTTTGGATTACATCCTGTTCTTCTTCTATTTCTTCCAGCTCTATTTTTATTGAATCTATATTGCCGGAATTATGAATTCTAATTGGTACTGATTTTTCAGTGGAATAATTCCAACTACTTGGAGTACCATAATCATTTATATCTTTATTATCGAAATAAAATTTAAAATCTGTATCTAAAATTTCAGGGTATTGAGATGCATTTTTAGAATTTTGATAAGCAAGTACCAAATTATCAACAATATTATGAGGTTCAACAGGAAAGTCATTCCATTTTATATCTACATTTACAGGTGGTTCTGCTGATCTTGTTGTAAAGATATTACAACCGGATAGAACCAAAGAAATGACAAAAACAATTCTAATTATCCGAATTGTCCTTTTCTTCAACAACAATATCTTCCTGATTTACATTTACAGAATCTTCATTTTTATTTTCTTCATTTTTATCATTTTCTTTTAGTGTATTAAGTTCCTCTTCTTTCAATGCAATCTCTTCTTCAATACTATTAATTTTTGCTATTAAAAGTTGAACATCTTCAAATTCACTAAATTTCTCACTATTATCAAAAACAAGTTTTCCAATTTTACCTTCAACTGATTTAATTTCATTTTTTAAGCTGTTAATTTTTAGCTTTGTTCCTGAAACTTTGGTAACCTGTTCAACTTTATCAAAAATTTTAGTTAAAGCAATATTTGCTTCTGATCTGATATTTTGGAAAAAATTCTTATCCATAAGAGAACTCCTTTTATTCAAGAAATAAAATCAATTATTTTTTTGTCAAACAGATTTTGTGAGGTCTTGTTTTAATGGTCAAAGTAAATTGTAAAAGAAGAATTATTGCTGATTCATAATTTTTTCCAATGACAAAAAAAACGATGTAAATAAATTAGCACTAAATAGTAACTGAACGGAAAAGAATTTCTAACCATGAAGGACTGAAGATCATGAAGAAAAGATTAATTGGAAGAAGATTTAAATTATAACTTCATAGGAGTGACATCTTTGTAGTCCAATGCGTTAGCGTGAAAAAGAGAAGTAAGCTACAGAGTAGCGACATAAAAATAATATTCGTAAAAATTACTTTTCGTTCAAGTACTAAATAGAAGAAAAAAAATGAATTTTAAGGAACATTGTTATGAAAGAATTTGATAAATTAATTGAGATTATGGCAAAGCTTAGAGAACCTGAAAACGGTTGTCCTTGGGATCGTAAACAAACGCATACTTCACTTGTACCAAATTTTATAGAAGAATTGTATGAAGTGATTGAGGCTATTGAGAATGAAAATTTTGAGCATCTTTCTGAAGAATTAGGAGATTTACTTTTGCACATTGTCTTTCAAAGTAGGTTGGCAGAAGAAGAGAATCATTTTAAAATAAATGATGTTCTTGATAAAATTAATCAAAAATTGATTAACAGGCACCCTCATGTTTTTGGAAATGCAGTAGTTAAAGATTCTATTGATGTAAAAATGAATTGGGAACGAATAAAACAGCAAGAGAAAAAACATGTTAGAGAATCAGTTATTGATGGAGTTCCAAAAGGAATGCCAGCTCTCATTATTGCTCATAGAGTTCAGGAAAAAGCAGCTTCTGTAGGATTTGATTGGAAAGATATTGAACCGGTTTTTGAGAAAATGAAAGAAGAATTTCAAGAATTTGAAGAAGCTTTTAAAAAGCAAGATGTTGAAAATATTGAAGAAGAATTAGGTGATATTCTTTTTACAATGGTAAACCTTACAAGGAAATTGAATATTGATGGTGAAAGTGCATTAAAAAAATCAACAAAAAAATTTGAAAAAAGATTCAAAAAAATTGAGCAATATCATCGAGATAGGAAAGAAAATATTTATGATAGTTCATTGGAGAAATTAGATGAAATTTGGAATCAAGTCAAAAAAGATTAACCGTAATTTTTTATTAAAGCTTTATTTTGGAGTTGGAAGTATATTAATTCTTGTAATTTTTATTCTCTATTCACATATATTAATGGAAAACACTAAAAAAGAAGCAAGTGTTGTCCCAAATTTATGTGCACGTTTTGTCACATTTTCAACACAAGAAAATTTTAACGGATTACTTGTACAATATATATTGGAAGATATTATCAGTGATATTGATTATCCGATAATGGTGACAAATGAAAAAAAAGAACCGTTGTTTTGGAAGAATCTTTCAATCCAAGAAGGTATCCCTTTTAAAGATTTAAATGAAAAAGACAAAAAGGTTTTGAAAAAGAAAATAGAACAAATTCAAAAAAGAGGTGCACAAATACCATTATCTTATAATTCTGACGAAATTTTTGGTTATGCTTTTTTTAGTGAGTCCAAAACAATTAAACATTTGAGGTATATGCCGTACTTAGAAATGTCTTTGATTTTACTTTTTGTTTTGTTTGGTGTTTATGGAATTTCTTTTTTAAAGAAGCATGAAAAAGATATGTTGTGGGTTGGACTTGCTAAAGAAACTGCACATCAATTTGGAACTCCAATCTCATCTTTACTTGCTTGGAGTGATGTTTTAAAAATGAGAATTGAGAATAAGTATAATGATACAGAAATGATGGAAATGTTGGATTTTATGAAAACAGATGTAAGACATTTGCAAAGAGTTGTAAATAGATTTGGTAAAGTTGGATCAACAATAAAATTACAACCATATAGTATTCAATCTGTTATCGATGAAACAATTAGATATTTTGAGGATCGTTTACCGGTTAAAGATCATAAAATTGTTTTTCATTTAATCAGTAAATTAGATGATAGAATGATAAATATAGATTCCGAATTAATAAAATGGACAATGGAAAATCTGATAAAAAATTGTATTGATGCTATGAAATTAAAAGGCGGAAATATCATTATTACTGCTTTTTGTAAAGAAAAATGGACTTATATTCTTATCAAGGATGAAGGAATAGGTTTACCAAAATCGGAATTCACAAAGATTTTTGAACCTGGAGTTACAAGCAAAAAAAGAGGTTGGGGACTTGGATTGAGTCTGGCTAAAAGGATAATAGAGGATTATCATAAAGGAAAAATCAAAGTTCTGGAATCAACAATTAATGAAGGAACGACTTTTGAAATTTGTCTCCCTGATTAATATTTTTTTATCTAATTAGTATCTGAACGAAAAAGGATTTTTTTTACAATGAAGAAAATGAAATTAATGAAGAAAGAGTAATTGGGAAAATATCTGGTTTATAGCTTCATAGAAGCGATATCTTTGTAGTCCAATGCGTTAGAGGTGGATAAAATAAAAAGGAAATTGAACTACAAAGTAGCGACAAAAAATGAAAATTTAGAATAATTTAGTTTTCGTTCAGATACTAATTAGTGCCTGAACGAAAAAGGACTTTTTAACCATGAAGAACAGAAGTTCATG
>JAOZMQ010000233.1:0-518 GCA_029934195.1 Candidatus Cloacimonadota bacterium
ACGTTTAAAACGAGTACGTTTAAAACGAGTACGTTTTTCTGGGATTTCTTACTTTCCCTTTCCCGAAAACTGGGGTCATTCTTAAATCTATGAGGTCAGGTGTTCTGAATTTAAGGTCAAATGTTCTGAAATACTTTGAAAAAAGATTAGCTGGTCATTTTTATTGATAGTTTTTTTGTAATTTGTGGTTCTTTATTTTTCCACAAAAGCATCATATCAAATTTCTTTTCTCTTGATTCTAATTTTAATTTACTAAGAAAAGCAGATACAGAGATTTCGATTTTATCACCATCGAAATATTCTTCTGCCAAAGCCTGATTATATTTGAAAATTGACAGCATTTCAATTACCTCAGAATATGATTTAGTAGTAAAATCTAATTTTTGCTCTTCCAAATACACATTGAATTCTTTCTCTAAAAGATCATAAGTAACTTCATGCAAGAATCTCTTAGCAACGATTTTCCTTTTATTTTTTTAAATTTCAACATTAAAAAAAACTTTTATACTATTTCCGGA
>JAOZMQ010000233.1:528-5391 GCA_029934195.1 Candidatus Cloacimonadota bacterium
CTTCCAGATTTTATAATCTGATCAAAATCATTATCAAATGCACATTCAAGAAAAGTTTCTAATCGAATTTGTTGCGAAGAAATAATAATTGCAATATCAGCAAATTTAGCATCATTACCTTTATAGGTTGAAAACATCAATGCTGTAAGTGTAACTAATCCGGTTAATATTTTATTCTGAAAAAAAGAAAACATACTACCTCGAAATCATATTTACAAATTTTATTTCGATTTCACTTTTTAATTTTAAATGGACATCGCTCCAAAATGGATAACGAAAAAAAAGTTGTCAATTATGAATTATAAATTATTATTATGCAAACAATCACTAAAAAAAAGGAAGTAATTCTACAAGTACTCCCATTTTTATCTATAATAGAAAATTAATTAGAAACCAAACCAAGGACCAATACTGAACGTTATACCATCCATATTAACATCAGGTGCTCCGGTAAGTGAATAAGATGAACCATTAAATTTAGTTTCCCATCCTTTTGACGAGTACCCCAAAAGATAACCGATTTCGCCTCGAATTGACAGCCAAGAATTTAAACGATACATTAGCATAACTTTAGGCTGAAATAATAAAAACTTTTTTTCTCCGGAGAAAGATGCTTTTGTTATTAGATCTAAATTACTATTGATATTATCCCAATCTAAGCTCGAATCGTTCAAATTTGTATAACTTTCAGTTACATTAATTTTGAAATTACCACCACCAATCATAAACCCGATTGATGCTTTGATTTTTTTTGAAAGAGAATATCTTTTATCTAAAGTTACACCACCGAATGACAAAGAATACTTGCCGTTTACTTTGATACTATCATCAAGAGTAGAAAATTCTTTTGAATAACTTGCTGCCATACCTCCGACAAAAAGACCTTTTCCAACATTTCCTTTACCACCACCACCATGAATTATCACTCCTTCACTGTATAGTTCATCTTTGAAATTCCATTGATTTTCTAACCAATTATTCAATTCAGTCAAATCTTGTTTAAAATAAACCGGGATCCAACTACCGCCACCAAAACCAACACTTTTTGAGTTATTTTCCTTTTTTTTATTTATTGTAAAAGCCTTACCTTTTTTATCAAAAGAATCAGAAAAATTATAATAAATATTTTCAGTCGCACCAAATACAAAATCCAGCTTCATTTCTGCTTCATTTCTAAATATTTTCAAAATCACACTATCTTTCGGTGCATATTCACTAATAATTTCCGTACAAATAGCCTTATCTAAAACTTTTTTTGCATCAATTTCCATCAAAATATCATCTCTTTTTATTTTAGCTATATCAGCTGGAGAGCCAGCTTTTACACCTGTAATAATGATGCCGTAGTTTTCCTTATAACCTAATCTCCTTGCTTTTTTCAAAGTGAGATCAGCAAGATATATTCCCATATATGCAGAGTTATTGTTAATCTCTATTTTGATTTTTTTAAGTTCATCTTTTGCTTCATCCAAATCTTTTTGAATGTCCATTTTAACATCCAGAAGTTCTCCTTTAATATCATCCAATTTTTCAGTGATGTCTTTTTCAATTACACTTTCTTGCCCAATAAGAGAGCAAATAAAAAGTGAAATTATCCCGATTATTATTATTCTCGTTTTCATGATTCCTCCAAGTTTTTTTTATTTTATACATAAGCATTCTGCGTGCCACTGCAAAGATTATTCTTATTTCTCTATGAGTAAAAGAGTTAGTACAAAAGAATCATTCCCCTATAAGTTTGCATTATTGATATATAATCAATTTTACATATCAAAAAAACAATAAACAAAGTTACCAATCGTTTTTTTTTGCCTGCTGGAAGCAGACGGTTCTCAGTTTAGTTTATCAATTGTTTAATGAGAACTCTTTAATGAAATAAAGGAATTCCGTAAAACTATGATAACAATGACTGCAAAGAAACCTAAAAAATCAGCCATCATGTCATAAATTGAGCAATCTCTTCCTTGAATCATTAATTGATGAAGTTCATCAATGATAGGAGCAATAACAGAAAATAAAAATAGTTGCTTAATAATTGTAATATCGAGAAGAAGTTTTGATTTTTGCTTTAAATAAAAGATCAGACTCAATATTGTATAAATCATAAAATGCCCAAGTTTATCTTTGCCAAAAATATCATTTTTAGGGATGCTACTGCCGGGAATTGAAGTCAAAGTAATGATAATTACAATCCATATCCAAAAGAGATATCGATAGATTTTATGAGCCAAAAGAATTCTCCCGATATCGTTTCAATTTCCATATTACAGAAAAAGGTTTTCTTTGATACTCAGCTTTAACAGGAATTTTTCTATAATCAGCGGTAAACCAGAAATATAAAATATTGCCTTCTTCAACAAGATTGTTCGTAAGAATATCTGTTCTTTCTTTTTTCTCTTGAGAAATTTTAGAAAAAACAATTTCAATTTTTTTGGTTTCAATTTCTCCAAAAATGGTATCGATTCTTTCTTTACAAATGAAGCTACATTTCGCTTTCCAAACCAATTTATTAGCATCTAAATGCATTATGAGGATACTATCAGTAAGATTTTCTCTTAAATAAAAAAGTGATGAAAAAAAATCTCTACTTTCCAAATGAATCTCATAATCAGCATTTTTATCAACAGAAATTTTACTCCTTCGAGATGCAATTAGCGAATTTCTTTCATAAATTATTTCTCTATCTTCATAATAATTCTTTTGATTTATTTGTTTTGAATAACTAATCGGTAATAGTAAAGAATCACAAATTGTTGAATAATAATTATCCATATCTGCAAGATGAGAAGCTAATCCTCTTGATTTAGCATGAGTTTCTATAAATATCTGATTATTAAAAATTTCCTTTTTCATTGTCACATCAACAACAGGGATTCCAAGATATTGAATCACAAAATCAAATGTTTCTGCAAAAAGATTGATTTCAATAAACAAAAAAAGAATAAATAAAAATCGATTCGATTTAATTAGAAAAATAGACTTATCCATTTGATTCACTTTGTTCGTGAAGCTTCATTCTTACATTAAGGATTCTTTGCTCAGAAATTTTTGTAACTGTAAATGTAGCTTTTCCTTTATAATTAATGGAATCATTTTTTGATGGTACTTTGTTAAAAGCATCTAATAAATATGAAGCAAGCGTATCATATTCCTCATCATCAATTTGCAAAGAAAATTCACTATTCAAATCCGCAATAGTGTACATACCATTAAGATTAAAAACTTGATTTGAGATTTTGGTAATCATCGGCTGTTCTTCATCATATTCATCCATGATCTCACCTACTAATTCCTCAAGAATATCTTCAAGAGTAATCAAGCCAGAAGTACCTCCATACTCATCAACAACAATTGCAATATGGATTTTTTTTGCTTTGAATTGATTCAATAAATCTTGAATTTTCATATTTGTAGTAACATAAAAAGGTTCTCTTATAAGAGAATTCATTGATTTTTTCTCTCCATAAAGTAAAATATCTTTGGCATAAACAAAGCCTGCTATTTTATCAATACTCTCTTCATAAACTGGAATTCTTGAATGTCCAGATTCAATAATTAATTGTTTAAGTTTTTCGATTCCATCATTTTTATCAATTGCTTTAATATCTACTCGTGGTGCCATTATTTCTTTAGCAACTGTTGTCGAAAATTTGAAAATACTGCTGATCATTTTCTTTTCAGTTTCTTCTAAATCATGCTCGGAATTTGAATTTATTAAGTTTTGCAAATCAATTGCTGTAAATTGATGATGGTCTGAATTTTTTGTCACATCTTTTTTTGAAAAAAATCTGCTTATAAAATCCAAAACCTTGACAATTGGTAGCAATACAAAACTTAAAGGAGTTAAAATAAGACTTGAAAACCCTGAAATTTTTTCAGCTTGTTTATAAGCTAAGAGTTTAGGAGTAATTTCTCCAAAAATCAATAGTACTATTGTCATTAAAAATATTTCAAAAATAATAATCAGTGCAGAATTCCCATTTGTAAAATACTTTTCTGCTATATCCAAAGCTATTAATGCTGCAATTGAAGACGCTGAAACATTTACAAGAGTATTGCCTAAAAGAATAGTAATAAGTAGTTCTCGGGGGTTTTCCAATAATTTCAAAATTCTTTTGCTTGTTTTATTATTATTATTTTCAAGCTTTTTTAATTGCAATTTTGATAATGAGAAAAATGAAGTTTCTGAACCTGAAAAAAATGCTGAGACTAATAATAAAATAAAAATATACACCATTTTTATAGTGATACTGTTTCCAAGTAAATAACCTATGCTGTCTTCCACGCTTGTTTTAGCTCTCCTTTATTATTTTTATATAAATTTCATTTTCGATTCTATTCATTTCTATTGCATCAGATGTTTTAATATGATCATAACCTAACAAATGCAAAAATCCATGTAAAAATAGAATTTGCATCTCCTCCTCAAGAGAATTATTACCCTTTTGTTTATTAGCCACTTCTATGTCAATAATAATATCTCCAAGAATTGGCAAATCACTAGAATATTTGAATGATAGAACATCTGTGGCTTTATTATTCCCTCGATATTTGTAATTGAGATTTTTAATGATATCACCTGTCTCAATAAAAACATTGATTTCTTTTTCATTAGATTTAATAAATTTATCCAAAACATATTGATAAACTGATTCAATTTTTTCAGTTTTGATTTCAAATTTAGAATTATTTTCAATATAGAGCATTTTCCCATCCCGAGCACTTAGTACTGCCAAACTTATGAATATGGAATTTTCTTTTTACAACGAACAAACTAACAATACGAACAATGTGAATATGGAATCCCCTTTTTGCAACGAACAAACTAACAATACGAACAATGTGAATGTGGAATCCCCTTTT
>JAOZMQ010000234.1 GCA_029934195.1 Candidatus Cloacimonadota bacterium
CATTTTCCTGGCACTTTCTTCAGAAAAATATTCAAGTAATATTCTTTGTTCTTTTAGTGAATTAATACCGAAATAAAATTCTTTACCATCATCGTTGAAACGGCAAGCAGAGATTATAATAAATGGGTATTGCTCCGTATTACGCATTAAATTATGTAAAAACTCATTACTATCAACATCAATCCAATGCCCATCATCTAATTCGATAATAACAGGTTTTTGTCTTGATTCAGCTTTGATAAGATTTTTTACAGCAAAGATTTTATTCTCGTGTTTTCCCTTAGCATCAAGATGTTCATAAAGAGAGTTCTCCCAAAAAAGAGAAATAATTGCTCCGAGAACAGATTTAGTTCTAATCAATTCTTTTTTCAATGAAGATTCGTTTGTTTTTTCAATTAGAGAAGTAATTTTGTCTTCAAAATTTTTCTTATTCTGAGCAATGTCATTATGTTCAGATTGATGAAAATATGTCTTTAAAAAAGAAATTATTGGATTAAAGCTTTTACGTAAAATTTCGTCACAAGGCATAAGAAACCAGCTGATAGTTTCTAAATTCAAAGTTGCTTTTAATTCATTAACCATTCTGGTTTTTCCAATTCCGCCAGGACCGTCAATATAAACAACTCCTCCGCATTTATTCTCGTATAATGGTTGGAGTTTAGATTTTAAATTTTCTAATTCTTGTTGTCTTCCAACAAATTTATTTGTGAAAGAATTATTAAGATTGATTTCTGCCTTTTCTCGCAATTTATAATATGAAATTTTTTCCTTAAATCCTTTAAAAGAAGCTTCGTTTACAAAATCAAAATTATATAAATTACCGGTACTGTTTTTTATGGAATCGTCAACAACAATATCACCGAACTTTGCCCGCATCATTAATCGAGCAGATAGATTTACAATAGCTCCAAGTGCAGTATATTCTCCACGTAATTCACTGCCTATAAAACCTGCATAAACAAGCCCTGATGTTAAAGCTATCCTGCAATTAAAATCATTATTAGACATTTTATTCAAAGAAATTGCAAAATCTAAAGCTCTGTTAACAAGCTTTTCCTGTGCAGTCGGAGCACCAAATAAAATGATAATGATTCCACCTTTATCACCAAAATCAATCTTATTGAAATATCCTCCATATTGTGAGGAAAGATTGATTACTTTTGATATTCCTGAAATCATGCTATTATTCTCTTCAAAAGAAATAAAACAGGGAATAATATTTCTAAACTCTCCTACAATATTTGAATCAATAATTGATCCAGGTACAAAATTAAAGAAGTTTTTATCAACACTTCTATCAATAATTTCATCAGTTTTTAGAAAATCATCGATATTTTTTACAAGATAATAGCCAGCTTTATCTATTTTGGTGACTTTTATTTCTGCGAATTCAAGAATTGAAGAATCAGTAACAATTTCATTTGAACCGCAAAAATGTTCACAATTTGCAGAATTATTAATAGCATCACCTTTAAAATAATATGAACTTGTTTTTGTTCCTTTTAGAATTGCCCAATTTACTTTTCCATAAGAAATTCCAATTTTAATAGATAAATTAAACTCACCAAAACGAGTTGTTTGTAAGCCAATCTCTTTAAAAATTTTCATAATGTTTTTAACAACATTTACGGAAGCATGTATTGATTGTGTTTTTGTTGTATTTGAAAATATTGCAGTAAAAGCATCACCTGCAAAAGTTGAAATAAAGCCACCAGATTGGTAAATGATTTCTATAGCAGGAGTAAATATTCTGTTAATTATTTCGGTGAGAATCTCAGCTCCTTCTTCCCCATTCTGCATTAATGTTTGTGTCATTGCAGTAAATCCAGAAATATCTATAAATATAACAGATGCCTCTAATATGCCTTCAAATTTATTTTCCTCAAATCTTTTTAAAATGAAATGCGGTATTAATTGTCGCATTGATTATCCTCCTTGTTACGACTACAAAATTTTTTCTCTTTAATTTTGAGTCATCTATAACAAAAATATTGTAACTTAAGATCGAGTATAATTTTGATAACGAATCCACTATTTTTTGAGTACATTATTGTATTGATCAGTGTTATTGCTGAACACTAAAACAAATCAAAAACCTAATCATTATTATTGGTAGTTATATCAAATTTTGCTTAAAAACTATTTATGGAAGAAATTAATTATATATTTTTCAATAAGATAGATATTTTTCTAAAATGAGCAGTGTCTTTTTAAAATTTAATACAAAAACACCCTTTCATCGGCAAACAAAAGGGTGTTCTGAGGAGAGCATTTTATGTAGAAAATAATTTATTTATACATTCCCACTTAATATTTCTTTTTCATTGCATTTACACATATCTACAAATGCATATTTTGGAGCCCAAGTTCCACTTTTAGATTTTTTGCTTTTTACAAGTTTAACTTTTTTGATTTCTGTTTTACAAACAGAACACATTACTTTACCTTCATTTGTTGCTTCATGGGCAAGTTTTGCCCCGAATGATCTTCCTTTAGCCATTTATTCCTCCAACTTAATTAGAAAGAAACCGTATTATTAATTTTATCAAGCATTTATTTTTTATGCTCTTTCCATATAATTACCGGTTCTTGTATCAATTTTTATATCTTCTCCAGCTTCAATAAAGAAAGGAACAATAATATCTAATCCGGTTTCAGTAACAGCTTTTTTACCACTTGCTGAGGCTGTATTACCTTTGACATTAGGTTCACATTCTTTTACTTTATGAACAACACAGATAGGAAGTTCGATTCCAATAATTTCTCCTTCTCCTGTTGTTCTAATAATTACTTCAATATTTTCAATCATGAATTTACGTAAATCGCCAATAACTTCTGATGGAACAGAAAGTTGTTCGTAAGTAGTATTATCCATAAAAACGTAGAAATCTCCATCATAATAGAGGTATTGTTTTTTTGATTTCTCAACTCTAACTACGTTAAATTTATCACTTCCTCGAAACGTATTTTCAACAAGCTGTCCAGTTTTAAGGTTTTTTAGTTTACTTCTTGTAAAAGCAGCACCTTTACCCGGTTTAACATGTAGAAATTCAACGACTTCCCAAAGTCCATTTTTAAATTCAATAATCAATCCTTTTTTTATGTCTGACATTGATGCCATTATCATCTCCTCTTAATCATCATTAAAAATGACAAAAATTGAAGAACTAATTATCTGGCAAGTAAAAAAAAACTAAAAAAAATATAATACGATATAATTATCAACCATTCAGAGATAAATGATTACAATAGAAATTGTAAGTAAATAAATAGTACTTAAACAAAAACTCTCTTTATCAAAATTTTCTTTATTAACTTCATTTTCTTCATAATTAAAAAGTCCTTTTTCGTTCAAGGACAAATATAGATTTCCAAAAATGTTTCGTTATCAATTATTTTATCACAACCAAAAAATTTAGAATGCAAAGAAGAATTGTTATTTTTCTACTCTTTATCTAAAATTGGGATAATCTTTTCAATAACAATTTGATTTTCCAAAAGTGGATTATTAAATTTGTCAACCTGAACTTTCTCAATTTTCTTGACAATATCCATTCCATCTGTGACTACTCCAATTACAGTGTGTTTACCATTTAGCCAAGAAGTTCCAGATGGATTTGTTACAATAAAAAATTGACTACTATTAGAATTTGCTCCACTATTTGCAAGAGATATTGCTCCATAACGGTGAGGCAAAGATTCCAAATTGCAGTCAAAATTATATCCCAATTTTTCATATACTGTTTTAACCGTTAGTGTTTGATAGGAAGAATCCTTTGGGAACATTCCGGTTATATAGGAATCTCTTACTTTTAGAGTATCCAATCCAAAAGTATCTGCATTAATTTCATCTTTTATAAAATATCCTGTCCCACCTTTTCCATCGTTTGTTCTATCTTCATCTTTTGTATTTGGGTCTCCACATTGAATCATGAAATTTGAAACAACCCGATGAACATAGGTTTCAGAATAGAAATTAGAATTGACAAGATATTTGAAGTTCTTTATATTTTGTGGTGCAACTTCAGGAAAAAGAGAAATTTCAATATCTCCTAAAGTGGTAATAATAATATATTTTTGAACTTCTTTGCAAATAAGATTGATGTTAATTTGTAAGAAGAAAAAGAGGAGAATTATTAATTTTTTCATTTGAACTAAGCATTTAAAGAAACTGGTATAAAGGAGTTGAATATTTTTCTGATTCTTTAATACCAGTTTCTTAAGATTTGCTATTTTACGATGATATGATTAATTGTAGCAGTTTTTTCTTTTATCGGACGATCACCGTGACCAGTTGGAAGATTTTCAATAATATGGACAATATCCATTCCTTTTACAACTTTTCCAAAAACAGTATGCTTACCATTAAGCCAAGCACAACCTTCTTTTTTAGTAACTATAAAAAATTGTGAACCATTTGTGTTAGGTCCGGAATTTGCCATACACAAAGTGCCATAATCAACAGAAGCTTTCATTTTTTCGTAAGAAAGAGTTTCATTGAATCCAGTTTTTTCCTGATACCATTCAATTGTGTGTTCCATAATTGGATGTCCATTTTGTACTTTTGAAACTTTGTTTACAACTTCCAGAATATCTTCATTTGGTTCTTGATTTGCCTGCATATAAGGCATAATTATTTTTTGATAAACCAGCATTGCTTGATCATCAGACTTAATTTCACCTGTTAAAATTATTTCTTCAGAAGGAAATTCATCTTCAAAACGATAGCCAGGACCACCAGAACCTGTTCCAAGTGGACATCCTCCTTGAATCATAAAATCCTTAATAACACGATGAAAAATTAATCCATCATAAAAAGGACGTTTTACTTTCTCGTTTGTTTTGGGATCAGTCCATTCCTTTGTACCTTGAGCTAATGATATAAAGTTTTCTACTGTTTTAGGTGCTAAATCATAAAACATTTCAAGTTCAATGTCACCATAATTTGTTTGTATTATCACTGTTTTCTCCTTTTTTTTCCCGGCTGATAAAGCAATCAATGCTATTATTGCCATCACTATTATTAGAATTTTTTTTTGCATAATCTCTCCATAATTTTGTATTTTATTCCTAAAGAGTTTTAAGGAAAATTCTGTCAATAAAGAATCTGTGTTCTTTTATGATTAAAGAGAACTTGAATCCCCCGAAATTTTTCAAAATAGTTTCAACTGTCTAAAAAGATTTTAACAGGTTGAGGGATTTAATAAACAATCTGGCAGATTGTTCTACTAACTCCACGAGATTGGAACTCTATCTATTTAGGTTGAGGGATATAATAAACAATCTGGCAGATTGTTCTACATATAGCAATCATTTGTTTCTTATCAGAAATTAGAGAAATTAAATCTTGAATTTTTATGGGAAATA
>JAOZMQ010000235.1 GCA_029934195.1 Candidatus Cloacimonadota bacterium
AAATAATCCTTCTCAAATAATCCGTAACATTTAATCTCTACTCAACCGTATAACGCTGAAATCAGGGGCGCGGCTTTTTGCGTCCCCTGCATTTAATGGTTAGGTGGTTGTTTTAAGTACTCTTTTCATTTCTTCTATTGTGTAAGGTGGTTTACGTAAGTGAATTATTGAATGGCAGTTTGGGCATATCGGACGAAGATCTCTAATGGGATCAATCGGATAATTCTCTCGGATATCTGAAATGGGTTTGAGATGATGTACATGAATATACCCTTCACCGACTGAGCCATATTTGTCATAAAATTCGAATTCACATACAGCACAAATAGCACCATAATGGTCAATACAAATATTCCTGGCCTCGGGGTTACGTTCATAAATGTCCATTGAAATTGTCTTAACTGACCCTTCAAATAACTCCTCACTGATAGTTTTTACTTCTTCAGGTAGAGATTGGAGTTCAGGAGTATTCGTATTCAATAACTCAGCAAAAATATTGTTATCATGTTCATTGAGATCTAAGCGTTGAGTCAACTCTGATAGTGAAGTTCCGTTGTTGTACCATTCAAAGAATGTATCAAGAGTTACACCAATTTGCGTCGAAATTTTACTTTCTATTGTTTGGGAACGATCTTTTATTTGCGGAAAATAATCACTTGCTTTAGCGATGGCATCTCTGCGACGTGCCCCATTTTTGAGATAATATAAAACAGCATAAGTTTGCTTCACTCTCTCTTTTGCTCGATTTTCAAATAGAATTTTTTCAAATTCTGGATAAACCATATTGATCACCAATGAAGATTTTACCACCTAACGCTCAAAATAAGCGGCGGCGGGGGATTAACTGAAACCTTCCGTTGAGAACCAGCCCCCGCCGTCCGCTTCATTGCAGGGTTATATTTCTCATTTATCAAAAATTATTCAGATGTTATACCAGAAGTAATTTGTAAGGCTTTTATTGCCTCCGGTAAGCCTATTTTGTTGTCATTACCGACATCCCATCGTTCTCTTTCGGCTTTTACCGCTTCCTCACACGGGCTTGGCAGAGAAGCCCCCGTCTCAACATAGGTTTCGGTAATATTGCCTTCGGAATCAAGCAGTTCAATTTTTATGACCTTGCATAGCCAATATGTCTGCTCTTCATAGGGCCATATTTCCGCATTCTGTTTTTCAACAACGCAGAGCAGGTTCGCCTTATGATTTCCGGGTTCAAACTGAGCGTTGATAAGCTCTCCGGCGAAAGTCTCGTTTACATAGAAATTAATCTCTCCCGAATTTTTATGTGCGTAATGCACTTCTATGTAAATATCGCCATTCTTGCTTTTCACATAAAAGGTATAAATGATGTTGTCAAAATCATCCTTTTTGCTGAAATCAGGCTGGAAAGTGGCACCGTCGAAAAATACAGTTGCGCCCTCATAATTTTCAGGTGAAAAATTCACTTGCTCCATTGTCGGGTTCGGATATTCATCATCAGCCCAACCCATATTTGCTATCAGAATAACTGATAAACACACCAACAGTCTTTTCATTATTTTCCTCGCTAACTTTTTGAGAAATATAACGACCAAGTTGAGCGGCGGGGATTTTTCCGTCCGCTCAAACGACTGGTTAGGCATTTTTACCGAACAGTTAAACTGTTTGCATACTGCACAGTTTCTTTGCCATCAGAAATTTAACAAGCCTTACACCCTGATACCGACACTGTTTAACCAGGCGGATATATCAGCAATTGCATTGCCACTTAACTTAAACAATTGCTTAGAGTAAGGATCACCGACCAAACTGGGAAAATTCTTCACATATGTGTCATCGGCGCTTCTTAGTATCCAATTCAATTTTATACACTGATTATCATAGCCCTCGGGAATTGGAAAATGGTATGTGTTCATTCCGATAACTTCTCCTATTCCGTACACACACATTCCAGTCTTAGGAGCAAATGATTTTAAAACAATGTAATCTCCATATCTTATTTCATCTAATATGGCATCTATATCGGTTCTGTCACCTCTCGTGTAACCATTACAAGCGATTTGATTATCTCGAAAAATTGACCACACAGATGTTGAGCTTTTAAATCCTCCATAATGAACACCCATAGCAAACCAATTACTCATCACAAATCTCCTTTATGTTTATATGCCTAACGCTCAGGTTCAGCGGCGGCGGGGGATTTTGGCGAAACCTTCAATTAAGGACACGCCCCCGCCGTCCGCTGCAATGATTGGTTAGCTGTTGTAATTAGATATATTTATTCCATAAATTCAGATACTTTTTTTTCAATTCGGGATATGCAGACACGGAAATGACTCATTTCATCTTGAGTGACCAATTTTGCATGGGCATCAGCCCGATATTCATTAATTACCTTCATATCATTAATGAATTGATCTCTATTTTTACCAAATATATTGTTAAAGTTTTGCCATTTTTTGCTTATTATTTTAGCAAGGTCTTCAAAATATATTTCACAATCATTTGGGTCAAATATTTTCTTATAAGGTAAACTGTAATATTTCCTTTTTCTATCTTTCCCAAAAATTTTAAAAACAATTTCTTTTGCCTCTGTTTTACCAAATACAGCTTGCAGTTGATTCCTTACAATTAATCTAATCTTAGGCTCAAGCTCATTTCTTCTTTCAGAAATTTCTCTCCACATATTAATAGGAGAAAGTATTTTATTTTGATACTTATTTTTTTGAATTAAGACCTTTCTTACTGTATCAATCTTAAAATCATATTCATTTCCAATTTGTTCAATAATACCATAACCTATCAGGTGATTAGTTATTTGAGGTGTATCCATTGCGAATTTTTTAAAATCTTCAACTTCTCCAATCGCTAAAAATTCGAGCATATCATATTCATCTTTATAATATTCTGCTAATACTTCCCAAATCATCTGAACATATTCTACATATTCTTTTTCAAATTTATCTTTTGCTCTTTTGTAAATTAGCCTATTAATTCGGATTGGTCTTTCTTGATCAGCAATTTTACTGCAAACACTGGCTACATGTCTCATTAAAAAAGGATGTCCGCCAAAATCTTCTGTGAGCTTTGCAAATATTGTTTCATCAAAATTTAATCCCATAAATTTACCAAGTTTAAATATCATCTCTTTCGTTTGTGAAACAGTAAATGGCTGAATATATTCAAACGGTATTGACATGAATATTGGATTTGTTTTGCCATTCACTGTCGCTTTTTCTACGCACATCGGATTTGTACTAACGATCAAATATGAGAATAAATTAGTATGTTTTTGATATAATGATCTTAATGCTTGCCAAAAATAAACGAAATCTAAATCTTTCTCCCAATGTTCTATTGGAGAAACATTAAAGGTAATATTTTCAATTTCGTCAAATATCAATAAAATATTATTATGATTAAATCTATTGTAAAGTTTAATCATATCTCCCTCAAACATAATTGAAGCATTTTCTTCAGTATATTTATCTTCATCATTTGTATTGATATTGATATCGTATTTTTTGACTATTTGTAAAATTATATACCAAAGAGCCTTGTTCCATTTTCTTTTACTAAAAGAAGTATCTTGACAGTCTATGACAATTGATTTCTCATCTTTTGTATCAAGAGTTCTTTCAATCCCATAAATAACTGATGTTTTACCGGATTTTCTTAAACCGAACAATCCTGAGTTCTCATTTGAATCATGCCGATTAACAATTTTATGTATAAGATCATTTCTGCCAAAAAAATATAGGTCTTTTTTTAAGGGGCCTTCAAAAGCAAACAAGTCTCTTGTATAAAAATGCTTTTTAAATTTATTAATTAAAAAATAATCACTCCTACTGTTAATTAACTCGAAATAAGATATGGGAATGATGATTTGAGATTCTTTATCACTTTTCATTAAACTGTATATCTTATCTTCGATTTTATTGTCTGAGCTCAATAAAACACTGCATACCTTCTCAACTCTGTACTTTTGAAAATTTTTAACTACATAATCAATTGCATCTAATGTTCTGGGCTCAAATGTTTCGTAATCGCTAAATATTAACGGTAATTCTCTATCAAGATTAAACATTTCCTGATACTTTTCAGTTGGCTTAATAAGAATAAATCTATATATGCTACTACTGCTTTTATGATAACCTATCTGAAACTCATCACCTTTTGTAATATACCATTCTTTTCCTATAACATCTATTATTTGTTCCTCAATAGCATTAAAACAAGTTAATGATCTTACTTGAGGGTGAATTCCAGGATAGACATTTTGTTTCATATTTTGAATCCTCTTGATTTTTTTTAAACAGCTAACGCTTAAATTCAGCGGCGGGCGGGGTTTGACTATGCGCTTCATAACCGATGCGCCCCGCCCGTCCGCTGCAATTGAGGGGTTATATTTTCTTTTAAAATATTGAACATCAAAAGGGGCAAGGGCAGACTTACCCCCCTTGACTCCTAATGGTAATCGTTAGTTCCCTGGCATTTCAGAACTCTTTGATTTTTCCTGAATAATTTGTGAACCATATATGAATTTATATATTTCTTCGTCGTTTCGATTCGCGGTTGCTTTAACATTTTGTATACCTGTGAATTTAAGTGCGCCAAAATGAGCCCCACCAGCTCTCGCTACTTCTCTAACGAAGCGAGCGCAGTATTGTTTATTTGGTGCTCCGAAGGGAATGCATCCATTTCTTTCCATTTCTTCTGCTTTAGTTAACATTGCAGAATAATCTAAATTATAATATATTGATGCCATAAGAGTGCCATAACCCTTGAATTTTTTTTTATTTGAGAGGATACTAAGGATTTTTTTTATATTAGAAATGCGCCCATCCTTTATGTCTGCATTAGGTATTTGCAATCCAATTCTACTTTCATGATGACCGTTGAAAGATTTGCCGGATCTCACTATCCCATAATTTTTTTTGCATTTCTTCCCGTTTTTTTTGTATCGCCCAAAATCAAAATATCTGGATTTTCCACTAACTCCATTTATAATGATTATTCCGGCATGACCAACAGGTAAATTCCCATCATGATTAAAATCGAGTACTTTAGCACTTCGATTCCAAAAATTCTTATTAGTGGGGATCGGAGCAAGCTTCTCTGGAAATGCTATTATAATCGCAAGATCTTTATCACTATTCTTATGATGCATGATAAACCTCCTTAGTTGGAAATGTTTAGTTAAGCGGCGTCCGAATGACAGCACCGAGGCATGACCCGGGTAGTCCGCTTCAACGACCCGGTTAAATTAACGTCCGCACCTATGGGGAAAAGCAGCCTCCCTCCTGCCGAAGGCTTAATATAACCAGTGATTATACAGTTTCCGTATATCTTCCAGAAAAATATTATGCCCGCG
>JAOZMQ010000017.1 GCA_029934195.1 Candidatus Cloacimonadota bacterium
ATTCAACCATTTCTTCAACTGATGTATTTGGTTCAAAAGTTATTTCTTCAATTTCTGCTGTATCAAATCCTATAGTTTCTCTATTATTGAAATGAACCGTCATTGTTTCAGCTATTAACAACGAATTCATCAAAACAACAAGAAGAATTATTCCCAATTTTAACTTTTGTCAGCTATTAAAAACATCTTATAAAAATTCAAGAGTTATTAAAAGGTCAAAAAAGTAAATATGTATAAATCAGCAGAAGAACTTTATTATTTGTTATCTAAAAGTTCAATACTCTGATCTCTATTAATTTCACATTGCAAACAATTATTAATCATTAGTAAATAATTTGTAAAAATCATCGGAGCAGTTAAATTATACATTGCTCCAAGAGAGTCAAAACGAACACTAATTGTATGAATAATTCCGAGATTTTGTCCCCAAATAATTAATAACAATTGTTTTGGAGAAATATCAGTACAAATTGATTTATCTTGAATCCCACACTCAATTGCTTTTAAAAGTAAACCAAGATTTTTTTTATGCATTTCTTGGGCTTTATAAGCAAACTCTTCTGACTCTTGAGGTTCTTTTGTTCCAGAGCAATAAAAATGTTTTAGGTCGAAACTGATTATTCTTTCAAATGACTTTCTGCTATCCATAAAATATTGAAAAAAAGTTTTACTTATTCCAATTACATTTTTATGTCCGCTTAATGAGTCGGAATAAACCTTATTTAACCGAATATTTAGTTCATTTAATGCTATTAAGGTTACTGCAAAGAAAATTTCATTTTTATCTTTAAAATATAAGTATAGATTTCTTTTCGTATAGCCCGCTTTTTTTGCAATCATATCCATTGTTGCTCCATCATATCCATAATCATCAAATATTTCCTTAGCAAATTCAATAATACGATTTTGTCTAGAATTTTTCTCCCATTCTTTTCTTTCAATTGCTTTCATAAGTTTACTCTTTAAAATTTTTGATTATAATTTCTTTATTTTATGGTAATTGTCAAGAAAGTTTTGAATTTATTGGCTTTAATTTTTATTATTAATCTCGAAATTCTTTATTCAAGAGTATTTGATTGCTATGGAAAGAATAAAATTTCCTTACATTGTATAAAATTACATTAAGGTGAAAAATAATACTTGACATTACTAAGTGACAAAATTTAGGTGAAATCATATCAAAGAAAGACAAAAGGAGTGAAAATGGGAAAAGTTTCAATTACTATCAATGGATCAGATGCTAAAAATATCTATCCAGCTGTTACTATTGGTGTATCAGCAGCAGCAAGTGGTGATGAAGTTATATTCTTTATTTTACCATCAGCATTACCAGCTTTTGTAAAAGGTCAAATAAAAAAACTAAGCGAAGAAACAAAAAATCTACCTGATTTGATGGAAATGATGGATGGATTAGTGATGCTCGAAGCTCAGTTTCTTGTATGTGAATTAGGCTTTGAAGTTCATGGACTTAAAGAAGAAGATCTTATGGAAGGTATGGAAGTTGTTGGAGCAACGACTTTTGTTGTCAGAGCCGGTGGTTCAGATCTTACATTTTCATTCTAAAAAACAGGAGAAATTATGGCAGTAAAAACATTAGACACAAAAGGTTTAAAATGTCCACAACCAATTTTGAAAGTTGTTGTTATGGTACCACAAATGAAAGAAGGGGATATCTTGGAAGTAGTTGCAGATTGTCCTTCATTTCCAACAGATATCAAAGCTTGGTGCGATAAAAAAGGGAAAACTCTATTATTCTGTATGGATGATGGAACAGGAACACACTCAGCACAAATTCAGTTTTAATTTACTAAACAGGGTGTGATTGAAAAATCATACCCTATCTTTAGCATTATAATAAGGAATAAATAAATGTGTAATAAAAAATTCAAACCGCAAATAGTCGGTTTTTTATGCAACTGGTGTACTTATGCAGCAGCTGATTTAGCCGGAGCAACAAAACAGGAAATCACTCCCTCATTAAATGTTGTTCGTGTTATGTGTACTAGTCGAATTGATCATAACTTATTACTGAATACATTTTTCAGTGGTTCTGATGGCATTTTGGTTGCCGGCTGACATCCGGGTGATTGTCATTACCAGGTTGGTAATTATTATGCTCGAAGACGTTTTGCTCTGCTCAAAAAGGTAATGGAAACTTTGAATATTGATCCAGAAAGGCTTCAACTCTCATGGGTGTCTGCTTCAGAAGGGAAAAAATATACTCAAATTGTAAATGAATTTGCTCAAAAAATTGAAAAACTCGGTCCAAACCCTTTAAATCATAATGCAAAATTTTAAATATTATCACAAGGAATATTAATGAATACTAGTAATAATGTTCTTATTATTGGGTCTGGGATAAGCGGGATGGAAGCCAGCTTGATGCTAAGTAAAGCTGGTAAAAAAGTATATCTCGTTGAAAGACTGCCATTGATTGGAGGGAATACTATAAAGAGTGGTGAATCATATCCGAATATGGATTGTTCAACATGTCTTGTTTCTCCAATTCAACAGGAAATTTTACAGGATGAAAACATCGAAGTATTAACAATTAGTACAGTTGTTGGATTATCTGGAAAACCTGGGAATTTCCAAGTAAAAATACATAAAAAAGCAAGGTATATTGATATGGTAGAGTGCCTTGGCTGTGGAATGTGTTACCCCGTATGCCCTATCGAAACAGACAATAATTGGGAAGAAAATCTTGTAAAAATGAAAGCAGTTTACGTGCCATGTGCCGGGGCATTGCCCAATGTACCTGTTATAGACAAAGATCTTTGTTTAAGATTAAATGGTGGCGACTGTAATTTATGTGTAGAAGCGTGTATGTTTGATGCGATTGATTTCTCGGACAAAGATAAAACTCTTGAAGTAGAAGTTGGTGCAGTAATTGTTGCTACAGGTTACGATACAGCGAAGAACATAAATCTTTCCAGATTTGGATATGGTAAATTAGATAATATCCATACTTCAATGGAATTTGAAAGATTATGTGCTCCTAATGGTCCTTACGAGGGAAACCTTGTTTTAAAAAACACAGATAAAAAACCATCTTCGGTAGTTTTTATTCATTGTGTTGGAAGGGAAACCTCAGGCTATTGCTCAAGCGTGTGTTGTATGTACTCATTTAAACATGCTCATTTTGTTAAACTTAAAAAATCCGATGCAAAAGTTTATAATTTATACCATGATATTTGTCTTCCAGACAAGTCATATCAAAAATTTTATTTAGAGACAAAAAAGAATATCTCAAATTTTATTTTCTATTCAAACATTAATCAGATTGAAGTTAAAGAAGACAACGGTAACTTGATTGTTCAATACCCTGATAATAAAGGTGAAAGTGCTATTATAAAAGCTGATATGGTAGTTCTAACAGTTCCAGTTGTTCCCTCTAACGGATTAGTAGAATTAGCGGAAGTATTGGACATTGAGCTTGATCGGTTTGGATATATTGCTACAGAAACGAGTCAAATAGGATCAATAAAAACTTCTAGGCATGGTGTTTTTGTTGCAGGTTGCTCAGAGGGACCAAAAGACATTCAATCCGCAGTAATTCAAGCTGAAGCTACAGTTGCAAATACAATTTCGTTATTAAATCAATAAAGGAAGAAAAATGAGTGAAAAAATCGGAATATATGTTTGTGAATGCGGACCAAATATAGCGAGCAGAGTTGATGTTGACAGAGTAGTTGAAGAGATAGAAAAATTAGAGGATTTTAAAGATAAAGAGCTTGTTGTAAAGAAGCATAAGTTGTTATGCTCTGTAGAAGGGAAAAAATTTCTCGAAAATGAGATTAATGAAAATGAATTAACTCATCTGATTTGTGCCGCATGTTCTCCAACTGATCACGATAGTACCTTTATTGGTGTCTGTAAAAAGACGAATTTGAATCCATATATGTACAAGATTGTTAATATCAGAGAGCAATGTGCTTGGATCATTTCAGATAAAGAACGAGCTACAGATAAAGCCATTCGTTATATACATTCTGGAATGAGTAGAGTTTTATATCAAGAACCTTTATATGAAAAGCAATTGGATATTAATCCAGATGTGTTGATTGTTGGTGCTGGAATTGCTGGTATCGAAGCAGCTCTAACACTTGCCGGAAAAGATAGAAAAGTTTTTCTTATTGAAAAAACTTCTGAAATTGGTGGTAAATCAAAGAAACTTCATGAATTACTGCAAAGACAAGGAGTTACTCCAGCTAACCTTAAAAGAAAAATATCCAAAGTAAAAAGTAATCAGAATATTTATTCATATACAGACACAGTTCTCGAAAATGTTATTGGATTTTTAGGAAATTTTGAGGTAACACTCAAGAATACTAAAAGTAAAGAGCAAACTGAAATTCTATCCGGAGCGGTAGTTTTGGCAAATGGATATGAACTTTTTGATAGTAAGAGCCTTGAAAATTTCAATTACTCAAACTCCGATAATGTTTTTACAGCCGAAGAGGCAGAGAAAATGTTCAAAGAAGATTCAAAACTTACTATGAGAAATGGTAAAGAGCCTTCGTCTGTAGCATTAATTCATTGTGTTGGCAGAAAAGAAGTAGGGTATTGTTCAAAAATTTGTTGCAGTTATTTACAAAAAATAGCTCACAGTATTTATGATCATTCTCCCAAAACTGAAATCTTAGATTTTTACAAAGACATGTGTCTGCCTAATAAAGAGGATGATCATTTTTATAAAACACTTAAAAGAAAAAGTATAGATTTTATAAGATTTGAAGATATTAGCTTGAAAGGTAATAGTATTAACTATACTGAAAAATCAGGTTTAAAAAAAACAACTTCTGTTGATATGGTTATTTTAGCCCCAGCTATGATTCCAGCTCAAAGTACCAATACTTTAAAAAAAATGTTGAATTTGGAATTACATGAAACCGGATATTTTCAAGAACCACATGTGAAAATTAATCCTGTTGCAACCAATACAGATGGTATCTTTATCGCCGGTGCTAACAGAAGTCCTTGTGGAATCTCAGAAGCAATAATTCAAGCACAAGCGGTTGCGGGAAAAATCAGTACTCAATTAATTCCAGGAGAAAAAATCATTCCTGAAGTTAAAGTATCCGAGATTCTGGAAGCATATTGTACCGGTTGTAAAAGTTGTCTTGATGTATGTAAATACGGTGCTATCTATTTTGATGAAAGACGTGCAATCTCCATTGTTAATGAAGCTATTTGTCGAGGTTGTGGAAATTGCGTTGGTGCTTGTCCATCAGGTTCTATTAGGACTAAACATTTTACTAATTCGCAATTATATCAAGAAGTTAAGGAAGCTCTAAGACAAGGAGAACAAATAAATGATTGATAAATCCATAAAAAGACATAAACTTAAATCGTTGATTGATAAAAAGGAAACTATTAAATCCTTTATAGTATCTTTGATTGATTCTGCTATTATTGATGCAGTGTTGTTACCTATAAAAGTTCCTTCAGGAGATTCTTTTGCTTGGATTCTTATTAAGGATAAAAAGATTCTCAATAACGCAGAAGTAATTGCACCAATTATGCCAATAAATGTAGCTAATGCATTAAAACAATACACTCGAAAAGGTAAAGGTAATCTTAAAATTGCTGTTCTATTACGACCATGTGAAGTCCGTGCTACAATTGAACTTATTAAACTAAATCAAATAAATTCAGAAAATGTAATTTTGATGAGTTATGATTGTATTGGTGCAATTCCTATGAAGGATTATATTGCAGATCCCGTTAATGGTGATTCAACTTTTAATAATGCACTAAATCAAATAGAATGGAATTCCTCAAAGATGAAAGAAGTTTGTCATATTTGCGAGGATTTTAGCAATACTACTTCAGACTTGCATTTTGCTTTTGATTCTAAAGAAGTAATTGCTTTGGCAAATTCTAAAAAGGGTGAAAAAGTTTTAGAAAATTTTAATGAAAATGATAATTATAATTTAGAGAAATGGCAAAAAGAAATTACAAAAATTTCACAAGAGAGAGCAAAAAAGAAAGAAGATTCCTTTGAAATTTCAAAAAAAATGTTAGATGGCTTAGATGCTATTCATGCTACTTTTGCCAATTGTATTGGTTGCCATAATTGTGGAAGTGTTTGCCCTATTTGCTATTGCAGACAATGTTATTTTGATTCATCTACTTCAAAACCAAATTCAGATATTATTATTGGTAGAGCGGAAAGTAGAGGTGGTATTTCTTTACCTTTGGATAAAATAATGTATCATACCGGCAGAATGGCTCATATGTCATTATCTTGTGTGTCTTGTGGTGTTTGTAGTGATGCTTGTCCTGTAAATATTCCTGTTGCAAAACTATTTAGTTATGTTGCAACTCAAACTCAGAAAGCATTTGAATATTCATCTGGAGAAAGTTTAGGAGATACTCTTCCAATGAAAGAATATAAATTAGATGAAATGGGCGAGTTAGCAAAATTGGTGAAAAGTGCAGAAACTTTGGAGAGTGAAAATGAATAAAGTATTATACATCGAAGAAAATCGAAGTAAAGCTATTATTAGTTTTTTGAAACCTTTATTAGAAGAAAAAAAAATTAGTGCTGTTTTTTCACTCAGAAATATTGAAAACGTAAGAGATTATGGTCTTATTACAGATCCGGAAAAATTAGATTATCTTGATCCGTTTTATCCTTTAATGCCTTTGAATGCAGGGCAAATTATAGGAAGATTTACTCCAATGAAAAAGCCCATTGCGGCTATTTTGAAACCTTGTGAATTTAGAGCATTTATCGAACTTGTAAAACGTGAACAAGGCTCATTGGATAATTTCCTGCTAATCACTTATACTTGTGGTGGAGTTTTCCCTTTGATGAGTAATATAAGTGACGATATTGATAAGAATTTAGAGAACTACAATAAAGCAAATTTAGAATTAAAGAACAATGAACTAATTAGAGAAACTTGTAAGTCTTGTACAAATTTTGCTCCTGAAAATTCAGATGTTTTAATCTCTCTTCTCGGAGAAGATGATAAGGGAACAACTTTTTATCTTAACACAGAGAAAGGGGAACAATTTTCAGGACATTTAGAAAAATCTATCAAAGACGGAGATTTTAACAAAACCAAGCTTGATTCCTTACTTGCTGAAAGAAAAAAAGAAGAAGAAAAACAGTTTGCGTTAATTAATACAGAAGAAACCGGATTAGACGGATTGATCAATATTTTCGGGAAATGTATTGGATGTAAAGGTTGCAATACAGTTTGTCCAATATGCTATTGTACTCTTTGTGATTTTAGTTCAAACAATTATGAATACAATACTGAAATACTTGAAAAAGAATTATTGCAAAAAGGGGCAATTAGATTACCTCCGGATACTCTTTTCTTTCATATTGGAAGACTATCACACATGAGTTTTTCTTGTGTTGGTTGTGGTCAATGTACAGATGTATGTCCAACAGGTATTCCGGTAGCAACAATATTCAAAAGAACTGGAAAACAAACAGCAGATTTATTCAAATTTGAACCTGGTAGAGATGTTAAAGAACTTATACCGGTAATGATTTTTAAAGAAGAAGAATTTCCAGAAAGTGGAGAGTAAAAATGGAAAAAGAATTTTCACCCAAAATCCTTAGTTTTTTATGCAAATGGTGTTCTTATACCGGTGCTGATTTAGCAGGGATTAATAGATTACAATATCCTACATCAATTTTACCTATTAAGGTAATGTGTTCAAGTCGAGTGGATCCTGTTTTTCTAATTAAAGGATATTTTCGTGGAGCAGACGGGATTTTGGTCGGTGGCTGACATCCTGGAGATTGTCATTACCAGGTTGGTAATTATCATACAAGAAGAAGAATGGCGATATTGCAGGAAATTTTTAAAAGTGTTGGATTAGAAAATGATAGGTTCAAGCTAACTTGGATTTCAGCTTCTGATGGACAGAAATTTGCCAGAGTTGGAAGAGAATTTCATGCAGATGTAATCACTAAAGGCGAAAACCCTTCAAAATTTAATATATTTTTGTAGTCATTTTAAAAACTAAGGAAAAAATATGAGTTTAAAAAATAGAGCAGTAATGGTTGTGGGAGCAGGAATCGCCGGTATTCAAGCTGCCCTTGATTTGGCTGAAATGGGCGTGAAAGTCCATTTGATCGAAGAAACAGCATCTATTGGTGGTAGAATGCCACAATTAGATAAAACCTTTCCAACAAACGATTGCTCAATGTGCATTTTATCTCCCAAAATGAGTGAATGTGCAAGACACGAGAACATTACAATTCATATAAAATCTAACGTTCTTTCTGTAAAAGGTAAGCCCGGAGATTTTACAGCAACAATCGTTGAAAAAGCTAAATATGTAGATCCAGTAAAATGTGTAGCGTGCGGTCTTTGTGAAGATAAGTGTCCAGTCAAAGTAGATGATGAATTTGATATGGGTTTGAGAAAAAGAGGAGCAATTTCCAGATATTTCTTACAAAGCCTTCCATCGGAATATACAATTGATAAAGAAAAATGCTTGTATCTTACACGAGGAGTTTGCAGACTTTGTGAAAAAGTATGCCCTGCAAATGCTATTAATTTCCAAGATATAGATAAGGAAATTGAACTTAGCGTAGGTGCTGTTATTTTGGCAACAGGAATTGATGCTTTTGATCCTATTGGCTTCGGGCAATTCGGATATAGAAGTTACAAGAATGTTGTTACTTCTCTCGAATTAGAAAGAATTCTATCAGCATCCGGTCCAATGGGTGGACATGTCGTAAGAGCATCTGATCATAAAGAACCGAAAAATATTGCCTTCATTCAATGTGTGGGTTCAAGAGATGAAAGTATTAATCATAATTATTGTTCATCAGCTTGTTGTATGTTTGCAATTAAAGAAGCCATAATCGCAAAAGAACATATGAAAGAACTCGATGTTGCAATTTTCTATATGGATATAAGAGCTTTCGGTAAAGATTTTGATAAGTATTATGAAAAATCAAAAAACCAATATGGAGTAAAATTCATAAAATCAAAAGTTTCTGAAATTACAGAATTGGAAGATGGAACTTTAAAACTTAGATACGTTCTTGAAAATGGTGAAATCAAGTTTAAAAATTTTGAAATGGTTGTATTATCTATTGGTTTAGAACCACGGAAAAATATGAGAGAGCTTGCAGGTAAATTAGATATTCAGCTTAATGAATATGGATTCTGTAAATCAAATACTTTTTCTCCTCTTACAACATCACGTGAAGGAATTTTTGTTTGTGGAGCTATGAATGGACCAAAAGATATTCCTGAATCTGTAATGTCGGCATCAGGAGCAGTTGCAGAAACAACAAAATATCTTCGTCTTGAGAGACAAGAAATAAAAGAAAAAAAGATAAAAGAAATTGATGTAGTAGGAAATCGACCAAGAATTGGAACATTTGTTTGTCATTGTGGAATCAATATTGCCGGAGTAGTAGATGTTAAAAAAGTTGCTAAAGAAGCAAAAGATTTAAAGAATGTAGAGCATTCGGAAGATCTTATTTATGCTTGTTCTCAAGATTGTTTAGAAACGATTAAAAAGAGAATAAAAGAGCACAATTTAAATAGAATTGTTATCGCTGCTTGTACGCCGAGAACGCATGAGCCTTTGTTCCGTGAAACAATTGCAGAAGCCGGTTTAAATCCATATCTTTTTGAGATGGCAAATATTAGAGATCAATGTTCGTGGGCACACATGAATGAGCCAGAAAAAGCAACCGAAAAATCAACTGATTTATTAAATATGGGTGTTGCTAAAGCACGTGGATTACAACCTCTGGAAAGATTACCTATCAGTATTAATCCAAAAGCACTTGTTGTTGGTGGCGGATTAGCCGGAATGAATACATCATTAACTTTGGCTGATGCCGGGCATGAAGTGTATTTAATTGAAAAGGATGAAAAGCTCGGAGGCAATCTAAACAATATCTTCTATTCTTTTGATAAAGATCCGCAAGTTTTGCTTGAAGATTTAAAAGAAAAAGTTTCTAATCATAAATTAATCAAATTGCATAAGAATACCAAAATAGAGAAAATTGATGGCTATGTAGGCAATTACACTACAACGTTTTCTCATAATAATGAAAAACAAAATGTTGAGCATGGTGTGGTTATTGTATGTACAGGTGCAAAAGAACATGTTACAGAAGAATACTTATATGGAAAATCTGATAGAATTGTAACGCAAGTTGAATTTGAAAGAATGTTGAAATATAATCAATTACCTTCTCCAAAACCAAAAAATGTGGTGATGATTCAATGTGTTGGATCAAGAGAAGAAGGTAGAATGTTTTGTAGTAGAGTATGTTGTACAAAAGCAGTTAAGAATGCTCTTATTATGAAGGAAAAATATCCTCGCATAAATACCTATATTGCTTATAGAGATATTCGTACTTATGGTTTCAGAGAGAAGTATTATACAGAATTACGCGATAAAGGGGTAATGTTTGTAAAATATGATATAGAAAAAAAACCGGATGTGAAATTGGTTGATGAGTTTGATCCGGATAGCAAAGCACTTGTAACAGTTTTTGATCCAATTATGGACAAAGAAATTGAAATTCAAGCTGATTTGATTGTACTTGCTACTGCAATTGATCCATTACCAGAAAATGATACACTTGCAAAGATGTTGAAAATTCCACTTAATGAAGATGGAATGTTCCTTGAAGCACATGCAAAACTCCGACCGGTAGATTTCGCTACTGATGGTATATTCTTAGCTGGTTTGGCACATAATCCAAAAGATATTGATGAAAGCTTGGCTCAATCAAAAGCAGCTGCGAGTAGAGCTCTTACTTTCCTTAATAAAAAAGCAATTCTCGCTGAAGGTACAATCGCTGAAATTGATGAGAGTAAATGTACTGGTTGCAGATATTGTGAACAAGTTTGTTCTTACAGTGCCATAGAAGTTGACGATGAAAAAGGAATTGCTGTTATCAATAATGCACTTTGTAAAGGTTGTGGTTCTTGTGTCGCTACCTGTAGATGTGGTGCGTTGGATTTAAGAGGATTTAGTAATCTTCAACTATTTGATGCTTTTGATGCGATTACAATGACCGATATTTTGGGAGAGTAAATGCAAAACTTTTTAATTGTAATTAATGATGCTCCATACGGGACCGAAAAAGCTTACAATGCCTTGCGTCTTGCAATCTCGTTAGTAAAAGAACATGCAGAATCGGTAAAGCCAAGAATTTTTCTCATGGCAGATGCTGTTGGATGTGGAATTCCGAATCAGAAAACTCCAAAGGGTTATTATAATATTGAAACGATGTTGAAATTCATTATTAATGCTGATGTGGAAGTAAAAGCATGTGGTGGTTGTTTGATGGCACGAGGTTTTTCAGAATTGAAATTGATTAATGGAATTCAGAAGAGTACAATGCTTGAATTTACGAGCTGGAATGTAGATGCAGATAAAATAATATCATTCTAAGAGGCATTAAAAAGAGATTCATTTAAGTTTATTGAATTTTATTTAATGCTGACTTAGTAAATAATGGAGATAAGAATATGAAAGAATGGCAACCGAAAATATTAGCAATTCTCTGTAACTGGTGTTCTTATGCTGGTGCAGATTTAGCTGGAGTGTCGAGGATACAATATCCACCAAATGTCCGTGTTATTAGAATTCCTTGCTCAGGAAGAGTAGATCCTCTTATGATAATGAAGAGCCTTCAAAGTGGCTTTGACGGATTGCTGGTTTCCGGCTGACATCCGGGTGATTGTCATTACCTGGCAGGTAATTTTATAGCAAGAAGAAGGTTTGCAACAATTAAACCTTTATTAGAATTTATTGGCATTGAGCCTAATCGAGTTCAGTTTTCATGGATTTCAGCAGGCGAAGGACAGAGATTCGCCGATGTTATTACGAAAATAACTGATGATATCAGAAAAATAGGTCCAGCAACACGTTTAGTGAAGGGAGCAAAGTTGTGATTGATAAATTACATGAAAAAGTAAAATCTCTACTCGAAGAAAAACAGGTAGAGCTCGTGATTGGTTGGGGAAAAGGGTCACTACCTCTTACCGCTACACCAGTATTTATTAAAGATACAAAAGATGTAGATCAACTTATTTTTGATCATACTTGCAGAAATAACTTAACAATGTATCTAACAAAAGATAAGAAAAGTCTTGGTAAAATTCACGATAAAATAGCAATTATTGTCAAAGGTTGTGATAGTAGATCTGTTGTTCTTTATGCAGTTGAGAATCAAATAAAAAGAGAAAATGTTGTCATTATCGGAGTTCCTTGTTCCGGTATTATTGAAAAAAAGAAAATTAGTGAATTAACAAATGATATGGAAGTTCTCTCAACGCAAATTGAAGGAGATCATATTATTATCAAAGGACGCAAGGAAGAATTTAAATTTAAGTTAACCGAAATTTTATCAGATTCTTGTCTTCAATGTAGATACCCTGATGCAATTGAATATGACCATTTTATTGGTGAACCAAGAGGTGAAATCGATATAAATGATGAGTATAGTGTTGTAGAAAAATTTCAGGAAAAAAGTTCTAAAGAGCGTTGGGAAGCAGTTAAGGAAGAATATTCCAAATGTATAAGATGTTATGCTTGTCGAAACGTTTGTCCATCTTGTTATTGTAATGAATGTTTTGTTGATGGAAATGATCCTCAATGGATAGGAAAAACTCCTGAAGTTACAGATTCTATTATTTTTCACTTAATTAGAAATTTACATATTGCAGGTCGTTGCGTGGATTGCGGATCTTGTGTATCTGCTTGTCCAGTCGATATTGACCTTCGTCTTATGAATAAAAAAGTTGAAAAAGAAGTTAAAGAAAGATTCAATTATGTCGCCGGTATTGATATAAATGAAAAACCTGCTATGGCAAGTTTTTGTGAACATGAAAAACAAGACTTTATTCTGGATTAATTATGATTGAAATAAAAAAAAAACAATTTGGCGATTTTATTAAAAATCTAATGGAAACTTATAGAGTATTTGCTCCTACAAAAGATGGTAAAAAATCATCTTTTTCTGAAATTAAAAAAGCTGATGAAATCGTAGATGTTCATACTACTAAATCTGCAAAATCAGTTTTCTTTCCACAAGCAGAAGTTCTTTTTAATTATTCAGAGAATGAAATTGAAGTTCCAAACTTAGAACAAAAACCAATTGCTCTCTGGGGTATTCACAGTTGTGATACAAAAGGATTGCTCTCACTTGATAAAGTTTTTAAAAATGCACATCAATTACCCAATAATAAAATGTATGAAGATCCATATTGGAATAAAAAATATGCAGAATCTCTTATTTTTACTTTAGCCTGCAATGAGCCATTGACAACTTGTTTTTGTAATTGGTTTGAAAGTGGTCCTTTTGATAAAACCGGTGCTGATATATTTGTTGTTGATAACGGAGAATCTTTCTTATTAGAAGCAATATCTGATAAGGGACAAACTTTTTTTATTCAGAGTGGTTTTGATCAAGAAGGAGAACATCAGCATGCTGTCTTTTCACTGAAAAAGAAAGCAGAATCAATGATGGAAGAAAAACAGGATATTTCTTCTGTTTTTGAAACATTGAATGAAATACAAGAAAAAGAATTCTGGGAAGAGATTACTCAGAAATGTATTAATTGTGGAGCTTGTACTTTTGTTTGCCCAACTTGTCATTGTTTCGATGTTTCTGATGAAGGAAAACATCAAAAAGGAAAACGAATTAGAGTATGGGATTCCTGTATGTTTGGGATTTTTACCGAAGAAGCTTCTGGCCACAATCCACGAGGTTTATCATATCAGAGAGTTCAACAAAGAATTATGCACAAATTTAATTATTTTTACGACAATTATGAGGAGCATCTTTGTTCCGGTTGTGGTAGATGTATAAGAGTTTGTCCTACAAATCTTGATATAAGAGAAATTGTAAAAAAAATAATCAAGAGGAAAAATAATGTGTAATACTTATATACCTTTCCAAATGAAAATTGAAAATATCATTGATGAAAATCCTGACCGTTCTTTGCGTACTTTTGATCTTTCTTTTGTAAAAAAAGAAGATGAAGAAGCATTCAAATATCTACCCGGACAATTTTGTGAATTTTCGATATTAGGTAAAGGGGAATCACCTTTTGGAATAGCCTCATCTCCAACTGAAAAAGGACTTTTGAAATTTACTGTCAGTAGAATCGGACTTGTTACCAATGAAATTCATCACCTTCAAATAGGTGATATTGTTGGGATGCGAGGTCCTTTGGGAAATTGGTATCCTGTAGAGAAAATGAAAGGAAAAGATATTGTAATAATTGGCGGTGGATTCGCTTTTACAACGCTAAGATCTTTGATTGTTTACCTTTTGGAAAACCGTGCTGATTACGGAAAAATTACAGTAATTTACGGTGCAAGAACGCCGGAATTATTTATTTTTAAAGAAGAATTAAAAGAATGGGATAAGCGGGAAGACTTAATTCTTCATCTTACTATAGATAAACCAATTAAGGGCTGGAACAAACTTTGTGGTTTTGTTCCGACAATAACTAAAAATGTCGAACCTGATCCAACATCTTGGGCAATTGTTTGTGGTCCACCGATAATGATTAAATTTACTTTACCTGTTTTAAGTGAACTTGGGTTTGATGATAATATAATCTACACATCTCTTGAGAGAAGAATGAAATGTGGAATTGGAAAATGTGGTAGATGTGGAATTGGATCTAAATACATTTGCATTGACGGTCCTGTTTTTTCACTTGCTGAACTAAAAAAAATACCAGACGCATTTTAGAAAGGAGTATAAACATGAATAAAATCAAACTTAGTGAAATGGATGCCAATTTCAAAAATGAAGTAGCTTCCAAATCGGGTGCAGAACACTTTAAAAGATGTTTTACTTGTGGAACTTGCACTGCTTCATGTCCAGTTGCAGAAGTTAATGATGATTATGATCCGAGAAAACTAATCAGAATGATTCTTCTTGGGATGAAAAAGGAGACTCTTTCTTCTGATACAATCTGGATGTGTTCCAGATGTTACACTTGTTATGCTCTTTGTCCACAAGGAGTTAAATTTACAGATGTACTTGGTGTATTAAGAGATATGGCTGTTAAAGAAGGATATGTTCCTCGTGAAAGATTAGAACAAGCAAGAGAAATGGATAAACGTATCCAAAAATTAAGATGTGAATTGATTAACCAAAAACTTAATCCTAACGATGGCAAAAAAGATTCAATAAAATGTCTTTTAGAAGACGAATTAAATAAAAAATGGATTCAGGAGGAAAAATGAAAGCAGATCAAACATTAGATTGTAAAGGATTATCATGTCCGATGCCAATCATCAAATTAAGCAAAACTATCAAAAAAATGAAAAGCGGTGAAGTTCTCGAAATGCTCGGAACAGATCCCGGCTCAAAAGCAGATTTACCTGCATGGTGTAACAAAACAGGAAACATCTTTGAAGGCATGGAAGAAGAGGGTGGAGTACAAAAATTTTATATCAAGAAAAAGTAAAAGGTGGTCTCCGTGTTTAAAGAAGGACATTCAAGAGAACTTTTTGATAAGTTATTTCGTAAAGGTTGGCCAATGTGGGTCGGAGGTATGCTATTAGCTTTTATCAATGTTTTACTTTTTGCAATAAAGTATCCTTGGGGAGCTAGTGCCGGTTACGTCAATATTGGTCAAAACTTATTTAACAGTCTGGGATTAGAAGGATTTGATGCAACTGCAATATCCTTACATGCAGTCGCAATGTTGAATATTTTTATCATACTTGGAGCTTTTGCTTCCTCATTATGGTCAAAAGAATTTGGAATTCGTATTCCGCCTGTCGGGGAATTGATTAAAGGTTTACTTGGTGGAATTTTGATGGGCATCGGAGCTACTGTGGGAATCGGATGTACTACAGGTGGATTCTTCTCTGGTGTAGCCGCTTTGTCCGGTGGTGCTTTATTTCTTACTATTGGACTTTTAATTGGGACATTTGTCGCTTTAAAATATCTCTTATGGGAAATGGAAGTTTTTCCAAAATTTAGTATGGGAAAAGCTTATTCGTTTCTTGTAGGAACTGGTAAAAATAGTGGTTGGCAACGATGGTTAGGTTGGATTGTAGTTGCATTTACACTCTTCCTTTTCAGTCGATACACTAATTCTGGAAGTATAACAACCAAAGTAGTTGGCTGGCATATTTTTCTTGGTCTGATTCTTGGAATTATTTTACAAAGATCAAGATTCTGCATTGTAAGAGCTTTTAGAGAACCTTTTATGACTGGTGAATCTGAAGCTCCGGTAGCAGTTATTCTCAGTCTTCTTATTGCTCTTATAGGTTTTACTATAATCAAATATTTTGGAATTGGTAATATTGCAGAAATAGCAACAAGAGCAATTGAAATGAAGTCAGTTTATGCTAACTTCTGGTTAAGAGGAATGATTGGTGGCTTTGTCTTCGGTTTAGGAATGACAATAGCTGGTGGTTGTGCTGTTGGTACACTTTGGCGAGCTGGCGAAGGTCATGTAAAATTATGGATGGCAGTTGTTGGTTTTGTCATAATGGCTCCAATGTCGAAAAAATTTATCGTACCATTTGTTGTACGTATTTTACCTGAATCACTTCAAAGAAAAATGTATTTACCCGATGTTTTGGGATATACTGGTTCAGTTGTATTAATACTTGTTATTTTATTCCTTTGGTATTTATTTGCTAAGTGGAATGAAAAAACAGGAAAATTCTCTGCATTATAGGAGGAAGAAACTATGAAAAATGTAACACTAATGGTTACGATCCTGATCGGAATATTTTTGTTATCTGGTTGTGGACAAGGACTTTCTCAGGATGCGGTTTTTAATAATGCAAAAGAGATGGTTAGTGCAGCAAAGTCCGGTATTGTTGAGATTGATTATAATGATTTCAAAGAAAAATTAGAGAAAAATGCTTTGCGTATTGTTATTGATATTAGAGAACCAGCAGAAGTTGAAAATGGTTTTATTAATCAACCAAATGCTGATGATGAGATTCCTTATCCAGAGACATTTACTGTAAATATCCCACGAGGCTTGATAGAATTTAAAATCGCCGACAAAGAATATTGGGATGAAGAATTATGGGTAGAGATGCCGGATAAGGACGAAGAAATTGTATTATATTGTAAAAAAGGTGGAAGAGCTGCTTTAGCAACATTAGCTTTAAAAAACCTTGGTTACAAAAATGTGAAAAGTTTAAAAGGTGGTTATCGAATCTGGCTTGATCCGAATGCACCACTTGAAGAAGCACCTAAATCCGGCGGAGGCTGTGGTTGATGTTTGTGTGTATTATTCTATAAAAAAATAACAGAAAAAAGGAATGAAAATGAAAAAAAGAAGTTTGGTTATATTGATGGTGATAGTGTCTATCACAATGTTTATGGTGAGTTGTAAAGAAAGTTCTACTGATCCAGTTGTTAATGAATTTGACACTCTTCTCAACTATATGAATGACAACGGAATGACAATTACTGATTTAACAACAGACTGGATTATTACTTCTGATGCTACATTAGAAGCAGAAATAGCAAATTACTACGTAATGGATATTAGAACCGGTGACACAAATGCAAATGGAGTTGTTGATTATATTGATGGTCATGTTCCAGGTGCAGTTGCTTCTTCGTATTCTACTATTGTAACCGATGCGGAAGCCTGTGGTGGGAAACCAATTATTGTTGTATGTTACACAGGTCAAACGGCTAGTCACGCTGTTATGGCACTCAGACTTTCCGGCTTTTCTGACGCAAAAGTACTTAAATGGGGTATGAGTAGCTGGCATAGTGATTTTGATTCATGGACTGCTAATACTG
>JAOZMQ010000236.1 GCA_029934195.1 Candidatus Cloacimonadota bacterium
AACCAAGAACTTTTACAAATAGAACCAGATCCAAAAATTCAGTATAAAAAAATTGTTGAAGCTTTACATTTAGAATGTCAAAAAATTCAAAAAAAATATGTAAACCGAGTTTTCTATACTACAAGTATTTCACAGAATGGATTTATTGATGCTTTTTTTATTCTCACAAATAGTATCAACATGATTAAAGAAATATTTATCCTTTATAATGGAAGGGTTTCTAATAAACAACTTTTTATTATCCTAAAAAAAATATATTTCTCAATGCTCATCGGTGGTTCTGATGGTGTGGAATATGCAGTTGATGAGATTTTCTCAAAATTAGCTTCTGATAGTCTAAAAAGTGTTCCGTTTCTCGATAAAATTCTCGGCTCACTCGCTGACGGATTTGTTAATGCAATGCTGGTAACAAGAATTTCTCTAATTACAGAAAATTACTGTACTCTAACTTTTATCAAATCTGATCGTGATTTAATTCCATCTACAAAAATTATCAGCAATACCACAAAACATCTTTTGTCTGAAATATTTTCATCAATAAATAAAGAATTAATCAAAGTAAGTGGTCGGAAAACAATGGATTCTTTTAAGAAAATCGTCAATCCGGTTACTTCAATATTAAAAAAAGCCAAAGGGAAATTTTATGAATAGATATTTAATCACCGGAGCAAAAGGAATGTTAGCATATATGTTCCAAAAGAATCCATATTTTTCTAATCATTCTGCATTATCTCATCAAGATTTTGACTTAACAAACTATCAGCAGATGCGAGAACAATTAATACTGATAAAACCGGAAATTGTAATAAATTGTTCGGCATATACAAATGTGACAGAAGCGGAAAAACATCCAGAAACTGCCTTTGCTGTCAATGGTGAAGGGGTTGGAAATCTGGCAAAATTATGTAGAGAATTCAAGATAAAATTAATTCATTTCAGCACAGATTTTGTTTTTGAAGGTAAAAATGGAAATTATATTGAGACTGATCCTGTAAAACCAGTAAATCAATATGGAGCATCAAAATTAGAAGGTGAAAAACAGATAATTCTGAATTGTAAAGATTTTTTGATTTTGCGAATTTCTTGGCTTTATGGTCCGCACGGAAAGAACTTTGTTTCCACTATTGGTAAACTTTTGAGAGAGAAAGAAGAATTGAAAATAGTAAATGATCAATTCAATAAAACTACATTTACCGGAGATGTTGTCGATTCCGTAATTACTTTGCTGAAACTGAATTCTAATGGAATTTTCCATTTTGCCAATGAAGGAATTTGTTCACGATATGATTTTACAATAGAAATAGCAAAGATAATTTCGGAAAATGAACCTCTTAAATGTAATATTATTCCAATTTTAGATTCTGAATATCAGGATAATACACCGCGACCAATAAACTCTAGTATGAACACTGAGAAATTTAAAAAAATAACAGGCATTAAGATCAATAATTGGCAAGAAGTTCTACGGAATTATCTTTTAGAAAAGAATTAATTTCTGTAAATATGTAATTGAATTGCTCTTTCATCACGATATTCCGTTGGAATAGCTCCAAGCCATTTCTGAAATTTCAAGTAACTTTCTTCACCGGTAGAAATAACAGGTTTACCAGTTTCAATTTTAGCAAAATCATCAATACCTGAAATTCTTTTTGTGGATAAAATACCATAAATTGTTTCAATAGTAATATTTCTATCAGGAAGTGCCGATGCTATAATTCCATACCCTTTAGTGATATTTACTTCTTGCCCCGGTAACAATAGATTATCAGTTACATAAATATTTGGATACAAAAGAGCTACAGAATTATCTGATAGAAAATAGAAAAGATACAAAAAACCTTCTACTGAGGATTGTGCAAATAAGTTAATTTTATCTCCACTTTTTAAAATTTCAGTTTCAATCGAGAGATTAAGTTTAATCTCCGGATTTCTTTTCTCGATATTCTTTGCAACTTCTGCTTCTAATATTATTTCATATAGAAAAGTTTCATCGTTTAACATTTTAAATTTTATTTTTACAATTTTTTCACTGACAATATAGCCTGCAATAGAAGTCATTGCAAAGACACTTTTAGCGGTATTAGTTTCAACAGTGATATCATTTGAAGCCTGCATATTTGTAATTAAGCCGGCGACAGTTACATCAATTGGTAAGGCAGCTTCAATTGCACATTGTCTTGCAAAGCTGATAGTCATTGCTTTTGCTTCTTTAATGTTTGTAGAAGTTGTAAAAGTTTTAGATGTATCAATAATAACATGAAATGTATCAACCGCAAATAATTGATAACTAACAAATATTGTTATCAATAAAAATAAAAATCGTACTTTTCTTTTCATTTCTTCTCCTGTAGATCAAATTAGTAATTACTCTTTGAATTAAACTAATAATCTAAACTTTATTTTTATTGTCTATAAAAAAACAGATATTAGAAAGAAAAATTAAGATATTTGGATATTTACTTGACAGATAGTGTTTTACTTTCATAAAGACAAAAATAAAAACATATTTGAGAGATGTAAATGAAGAAATTAGTTGCAATTGACATTGGTACTTCAAAGATTAAAATCATTACAGGTACAAGAAGTGTAAGAAATGTAAATAAATTCAAAATACAATCTGTTTATTATGTAGATTATGAGAGTTTTTTTAGTTCTGAACTTGTTTTCACTGAGGACATTCATCGGAATCATTATCGAAGCAATTTTAACAGTATTGTACATGCCATTCAAAATGCACTTTCTAAGGAAGCAAAAAGCTTTGTTTTATATTGTACATTCAATTCTCGGTTTAGTAAAATTATCCCTATAAAACTTCACGCAAGCTCAAAAAAAAGACTGAAATTTGCAGCTAATATATATTTAGAAAAAATAGTGACAGATTTAATGGAAGCAAACTATAGAATTGTTGAGTTTGATAAGCAAAAAAATGAAGGAGAAATTTTATTATATTCTTATCGTTATGATGTCTTTGATGATTTGTTATCTTTAGTTGATAAAACAACTTATGATGTTTCAATTATCGAATTTGATGTCATCTGTCTCGCAAATGCTTTAAGTGCAAATTTGATTGAGGACGAACAAGAACAACTGCTAATTGATTTTGGTATGAGTAAAACAAATATTCTCTTAATGAAAGGAGAAGTAATTGAAGAACTCATTGTTTCTGATACTGGTTTATGCTCTATTATTGAACGAATAGCACAACGTTTGCATATTAATTTGAACGAAGCAATGAAAATTTTTTCTGAACAACAATCAAATAAATTATTAGAAATTTCCGAAATTACTTGGGAAGAATTAATTGAACCATATTTACAGCAAATCTTTCCGGATATTGATAGCATCTTACAAAAAAATAATATTCCAGAGATTTTGATTGCAGGTGGATTTGCTAATAATGTAACATTAAGAAATTCATTAAAAACAATTTCTAAAAAAAATATAAAAATATTTAATCCATTTGCAAAGTTTGATCTGGACATTGAGATTAAAAATCCAGAGCAATATGCCACAGCATTTGGATTGTTCTTGAGGTAAAAAATAATGGCAAGATATGAATCGGATTTAATTGGAAAATTTGAAAAAATGAATAATAGAGTAAAATGGATTATAATTATTCTCGCAGTGCTTATTGCATTTTTCATCCTTATAAAGGGTGTTTCAAATAATAATAATAACAGAGCAGGACAAGATAGTTTGCAAACAATATCAGTTGAAGATATAGATTCAACCGCTATTGCTATACCTCAAACTGAAAATCTACAAGCAAACAAAGTTGTTAAAAATCTCGAAAAAAAGGAAAAAGAGAAACCAAAAGTACAAAAGCCTATTCCAAAAAGAAAGAAGAAGAGACAAAAGAAAAAACCACAACAACTAAATAATAATTTTGCTTCAAGTTTTAGTGGTTATAGAATATCTGGTGTTGCAATTAGTCATAATTCAGTCCCAATTGTCTATTTAAAAAAAGAAGATAAAACAGAAACATATTCTATTGGAGACAAGATTTCTGATTATACCATTTCAGAGATTCATAGAACATATATTCTTTTGAAAAAAGGTACAAAAATAATCCATCTTAATTACATTCATTAATGAAACAAAATATATCTAAAATCTTTGTTTTTGCCGTATTTATTCTCTTTTCTGCCTTTAATCTCTTTGGGAATGAACTTATTGATATTAGAATAGGTTCTTATAAAGGGTCAAATTTTCTTAAAAAAAATGAAACAGGTTCAGACAAAACACGAATAATAATTGAATTTGAGGAAAAGGTAATTTTTCAGGATTCTTATCAATCCGGTAAATTAACTTTTTTGTTTAAGGATACTAAATACCTTTTGGATCGTCAAAACTTCCTTATTAATAATGGATTAATTTCACAATTAGAGATTTCTTCTATCAAAAATAATAAAGAAATTTCAATTTATTTTGAAGGTAGTTACCGCGAACATAAAGTCCATTTTATTAAAAATCCAACACGTCTCGTCATTGATGTTTTAGGAACTCCAATAGAAATTGTTAGTGAAAAGCCCCAAAAGAAAGAGAAAAAATTAACTACACAACCATTAAATATTTCTCAAAATATTCAGACAAGTTTTGATTTAATTACACCTCAAATAAAAAACAACAATTTCCTATCTGAAACAGAAATTAATGCACTTTTTGAATCTAATTCAAAACTGTATATTGATCTTTACGAAGTACCAATCAATCAAGTTGTTCGATACTTTTCCAAGCAAAGTTCAGTTGATTTGATTACTGAAAAATCTGTTCAAGGTGAAATTAGCCTCAATATTAAAAATCAAACAATAAGAGATGCTTTTAAACTATTTCTGAGAAGTGAAGGTTTATCTGTAATTGAAGACGCCGGAAGTTTTTTTGTCACACCAAGCACTAATAATTTTATTAACCATAATCTTACTCAATATTCTACTTATCTAAATGCAATCAAAGTTAGCGATATGGAATCAATTTTGAAATTCTATTTTGGGAATGAACTCTCAATTATGAAAAATGAATTTAGTAATAAGATAGATATTACGATTTCAAAAAATCAAACAAATTTTTTAGATTCATTAATTCTTAAATATGATAGATATCCACCATCTTTTGAATGTAAGATTCATAGTTTTATTTTTCAACGTTCTTTTATTGATTCTCTCAATTTTGATAATGGGTTTTCTATTAACAAGCATTCAATCAATTACTTACAAGATAAATCTAAGTTTCACAGAATATTATCAATAACCAATCTCTTTCTTAACAATCCCCAAACATTATTATTCGAAAAAAAATGTTCTCTTGGTATTGGATTTCCTTTTATTA
>JAOZMQ010000237.1 GCA_029934195.1 Candidatus Cloacimonadota bacterium
TTTTTAGCGGGTATGCTTCCTAAAAACTTCAGAACACCTGACCTCATAGATTTAAAAATGACCTCAGTTTTCGGAAGGAAAAGTAAAAAATCACAGGAAAACGTACCCGTTTTAACGTACTCGTTTTAAACGTACTAATTTTATTCCTCGTGGATAGCTCATAAACTCGGTTTATGCAGGGACTTCGGGATTTTTTGAACATATGCAGACTTGTGAATAAGATGGGTCAAATTAAAATCTTCTTAGAAAATTGTGAAATTTTGTAACCGTAAGCTATCTATATGATTAGCGGAAAAAATATCTATGAGGTCAGGTATTCTGAACTTCTTCTTGACAAGAAAAAATCATTTTTTATTAAGAATTTAAATCTGAAAATTTATAATTGAAAATCTATATCATTTTTCAATAAAGTAAATTTTCAAAAAAAAAGGAAGGTCACAATGAAAAGGAAAAGTTTTTTTTTATTGCTTGTAAGTCTATTTATAATTAGTCTATTACAAGCTGTTTCAGTCAATTCACAAAGAGTTGTAACATCAATTGATTCCGGTAAGAAAGTTGTTTTTGGAGAATCTCCGTATCAGGAAATTAACAACAATGTAGAAATTATTAGTAGAGACTCTCGTGTGAGTACCTCGTGGCAAACGTCTGATAATTCTGCAGTTTGTGAAGCTGTACATCTTTCAACTATTACTCAAAAATCATTTGTACAATGGCAACTTAATAATGAACGAGTGGAATTATTCTCAGATTCCAGCAACCCACTTTGGACATATATAGTCGGGGATATTAATTTTGGTTTTCCTTCTGATATGACAGAAGACGGTTCAACTATTGCAGTAGGAAATATTAACATCCTTTTATTATTTGATTCTCAATCTGGAATACCAGTTTGGGAATATGATATGGGGAGATTGATTGAAGGAGTAGAATTATCAGTATCAGGTGATCTTGTTTATGTCGCATCCTACGATGAAACGATAGAAGCATCTTATGTTCAATGTTTTACTGCAAATAGCACACTACCAATTTGGAGTACGACCTATCAGGGACCAATAACAGCTTTTACAGCTTCTGGAGATCGGTCAAAATTAGTTATGTGTCAAAGAGGTGATGTTGATACAATGTGGATAATCAATTCTGATGATGGTTCAGTTATTTCAGAAGTTTCGTATAATAACCAAAATAAACCGGCTCTATCGTATGATGGAAATGTAATCGTGAACGGCGATTATTCCGGTTATGTGTATTTATATGAATGGAATGAACAATTACTTTCTTATGAAGAAACATGGAGCTATCATGTCAATGGTGATTGGATTGGTGGTATGTCTGTTTCAAGTGATGGTTCTACAATAGCTGTTGGAACTCTAATTTTCCTCACAAATGGATATGATGGAGAAATCTATCTTTTCGATAAAAACTCCCCGACACCATTATGGGTTTATGAAAATGCCGGTGATTATGTGGTTTCTCTCGATATGACCGCTGATGGATCAATGATAGCTTCTGCAGAATACGGAGATATCAATCACACAAAACCTGATTTTATGCTCTTCAGACGTGAATCCAACATTCCGGTATTTGAAATTAACTCTCCAGGCTCTTTTTACTCAGTTGATATAGCTGAAGATGGTTCTTCTTGTGTAGTCGGTGGTAAAGCTGTTCACGCTCGTGTAATGGGTAGTGGTGGATTAGTTTATAATATTGATTGTAATCTTGGTGGAGGTTTTGTTAATGGAACTGTGAACCTGGAAGGAAGTAATGACAATTCGGGGGTAACAATTGCAATTGAAGAACCTGAAGGTTATTACGATTATAGCGATATTGTAGGAAATTTTCAAATTAATAATGCTCCGGCAGGAACATATAATTTAGTTTATAGCAAAGTAGGATATTTCTCTGAAACTCAACCTGTAACAATAATTGAAGGTGAAACGAGTACAGTATCCAATATTAGTCTTTCTTCTTGTGGAGCTCCACCACAAAATTTATCAGCTTCTCAGGCAACCGAAACTTGGGTTGAATTGAACTGGGAACCTCCTGTTTCTGGCACAATTGAAGGTTATCACATTTACAGAAAACGTTATATTTCTGATAATTATCCAATTGTTCCTTTAGCATCTGTCGATGTAAATCAGACATCGTTTATAGACAATACAGCATTTCCGTATGTTGAATATTTTTATGTGGTCACTGGTGAAGTTGATGCTCAGTCTCAAACTCCATATTCAAATGAAGCAATTGGATGGACTTCAACAGATTTTATAACCAATGAAATCAATGCTTATGTTGGTTCTGAGCCGACAATTGATGGCATAATCTCTGCAGGAGAATGGGACGATGCTTTCTCTCTTGATTCTTCAGATTTTAGTGGTACTTATGACAATACACCACAACCAATTGGTAGCGTTATCGGTTATTTCAAAATAAATCCAGAAATGACAAAACTATATGTAGCTTATATCAATTATAATGATAGCGAATTAGAAGATCATGATGAAGTTGCTCTTTATATTGATGATAACAACGATGGAGAATTCTCTCCAGAATCGGAAGCAAACGAAGGAAATTACTGGGCAGCTTATTATGCTTCCGGTAATGAATTAAAATTCAGACCTATTTATGATACCGGTAGTGTGGGAAATGTACAATATTTAGAGAATCCACAACTGGAAATTTCTGTTGAAACTGGATATCTCGTTTATGAATTTGTTATACCAATTGGAACAGAACCTTGGGAGATTAATCCAAGCACCGATAATATGTCGAGTCTTGCAATTTTTGTTTTAGATGATAATGCTCCAGATCCTAACGGATTTGATGGCTGGTGGCCAATGGATAATACCAATCTCTTTTCACCTGAAGGTTTTGGAACTATCACTTATGGAGCTACTTCGGAAATAATGTACGGAGATGTTGATGGAAATGAATTGATTCAAGCTTTTGATGCTTCAATGACCCTTCAAGATGCTGTAGGCTTAATTTCTTTTACTCCAGAACAAACTATAATTGCTGATGTTGATGGAAATGAATTAATTCAAGCTTTTGATGCTTCCTTGATTCTTCAATATGCTGTTGGTTTAATTACTATTTTCCCTGTCGAAGAAATGAGAAACAATTTTATCGCTCCATTGGCAAAAATTTCAGTTGAAGAAATAAATAATGAACTTGTCTTTAGTACTGAAGGAAATCTTTATGCATTTGAAATTTCAGTTGATGGATCATTGATAGAAAAAGCATCTTCCAAAATGATGATGGAACAAAATGATAATAAGGTTGCATTGGCTTCTGCTCAACCAATAACCGGTGAATTTTTAAGAATTCAAATGAAAAATGGAAATTCTAAAAATGAAAATATTAAATTGGATATGATTGTTAATACTGAACAATTAGAAATCTCATTGAATTCAGCTCCAGCAATAACTTTTGTTGGTCAATATCCAAATCCATTTAATCCTGTATGCTATTTTGGAATTAATTCTAATACAATTGCTACAGCAGAAATTAGCATTTATAATATTAAAGGTGCAAAGGTTGCTTCAATTGATGCACAATTAAAGAGTGGAAAAAATTCTATAAAATGGAATGCTAATGACAATGCTACAGGAGTTTATTTCTATAAAATCAATATCGAAGGAAAAAAATCCTTTGGTAAAATGCTTTTATTAAAATAATTAAACTGTGGAAATTGGAGATTATTTGATGTAACTTAGAAATGAATAAATCAACCTAAATCAAGAGTTTCTCACGAAAGTTAGGAACTCTTGATTTTTTTTCAGAGAAATTTGGATAGAATACAAAAACATCAGAACTCCTGTTTTCAAAGTTATTTTTTTTGATAGTTCTATTAACCGGAAATCACCAAATTAGTTGTTTTCACAATTTCAAATCGCAAATAATTCTCTCAGATTTACTGGGGATTTTTGAATATAATTAAACCACACTCCTTCACAATCTTTTCACAAAAAGCTCATTTCTTTTGGTAACGCAGTCATCTTGACTGCAATTAAACGAATACATTTGTGTAGAATTGATCAAATTAATATCTATTGGAAATACAATTGAAAGAGTAAACTTAAGCTATTGATAAACTATCAAAAAATATAACTTTGGAGCTTGTAGTATTCTGAGTTTGAATTCAGCCACAACCACCGAGAAGGTCGTGGCTGAAAATTAAGTAAAAGTTACTAAAGTGAGAAAACTTGATTCTCCCTTGAAAGTGAGAATTAAAAGGAATTTCACTTTTTGAAATATATAAGACTTAATAAACACTAATTTATTTCATTATTTACTTTGATAAATGCCGAAATTGCTTTATCAAGATCAGCTTTAGAATGAGCAGCAGAAAGCTGTACACGAATTCTAGCTTTTCCACGAGGAACAACAGGGAAAACAAAGCCAATCACATAAATTCCTTCTTTCAACAGAAGATTTGCCATTTTGATTGCTTTTGGTTCATCATAGATCATTACAGGAACTATTGCAGTATTTCCAGGAACAATATCAAAACCTGCTTCTAACATTTTGCTTCTAAAATAATCAGCATTTTCTTTAGTTTTTGTTGGCAATTCTGAAGATTCTTCCAACATATCCAACACTTTCAAAGTTGCTCCAGCAACAACAGGTGGAACAGTATTGGAAAAAAGATAAGGTCTTGATCTCTGTCTTAATAATTCAATAATTTCTTTTCTACCGGAAGTACAGCCTCCGGAAGCCCCACCAAGTGCTTTACCAAATGTTGTTGTAATTATATCAATTCTTCCAACAACACCACAATATTCTGGAGTTCCGCGTCCGGTATCTCCGATATAACCGGTAGCATGAGAATCGTCAACCATCACGAGAGCATTATATTCATCTGCAAGATCACAAATTTCTTTTAGTTTTGCAATATCACCATCCATAGAAAAAACCCCATCAGTCGTAATCAGTCGGTATTTTTCATTTTGGCTTTCTTCAAGACATTTCTTCAATTCATTCATATCTGAATGTTTATATCTGTATCTTTTTGCTTTGCAAAGCCTTACTCCATCAATAATCGAAGCATGATTTAATTCATCTGAGATTATTGCACAATCCTTATCTAATAATGGTTCAAAAACACCGCCATTAGCATCAAAACAAGCAGCATAAAGAATTGTATCTTCAGTTCCAAGAAAATCCGAAACTTTTTTTTCCAATTGCTTGTGAATATCTTGTGTACCGCAGATAAATCTTACTGATGAAAGCCCATAGCCCCACTTGTCCAAAGTGTCTTGTGCAGCTTTGATAACAGCAGGATTATTTGAGAGCCCGAGATAATTGTTTGCAC
>JAOZMQ010000238.1 GCA_029934195.1 Candidatus Cloacimonadota bacterium
AAGCGATTGAACAAAAAAATCCTTTTGATCTCATTATTATGGATTTAACTATTCCGGGGGGAATGGGCGGAAAGGAAACAGTAAAAAAGATATTGGAAATTGACAAAAATGCTAAAGTAATAGTTTCAAGTGGTTATACAAGTGAGGCAGAATTATCTGATTATAAATCTTATGGTTTTATAGCAATGATTGATAAACCATATACAATAGCGAAATTGAAAGAAGTTCTTGATAGAGTTTTGAATGACAACAATTAAAAAAAATGTATGACTTTAGAAAATACAAAAAAGGAAAATGGTAGGAAAAATCTTGCAGAATAATGAACAAATAAATAAATTCCAAACAGAAGATTTTATAACTACCGGATGTTTTGTTACAGGTTCAAAAGAAGGATTTTTCACATCTTCCCCATTAGGATCTTGTGTTGCTATCGTGGCTTATGATAAAAGCAAACAGATTGGTGGACTTGCTCACGCAATGTTACCCGGGAAATCAGTAAAAGGGAATGACAACAAATATGCAGAAAACATTATTGCAAATTTAATTGATGAATTAACTGATTTGGGTGCTTTAAAAACAAACATTGAAATATGTCTTGTTGGTGGTGCAAATGTTTTGAAAAGAAAAATAGATAATATCGGGAATAATCTTATTGAAAGTATTTATGAAATTCTTAAAAAGAAAAAGCTACCTATAAAAGCAAAATCTCTCGGCGGTTTTGAAAGACGCAGTGTTTCATTAGATTTAAGTTCGGGAATTGTAACCTATACTGTTGGAGATAGCATTAATAAAGTGCTTTTTCAATTTACTGTAGAAAAACAATTGTAGATTAGACGACGAAAGCTGGTTTTGATGATTCTACTGTTTTTCAAAACACTTTCTAAACTAAATGTTTTGAAAAGTGCTGAAATGTTTTTTGTTTTTTTAATTACGAGCAACCTCTTGAGCAACATTCCTTTAATAGGGATTTTACACGAAAGTGCTTGACCTTAATTTTGTTAGATGAATAAGGTACAAATGGAGATTGATTAATGATTTATATTTGCTTTTATTATTAAAGAGTAAGGAAAAAGTTATGGATAAAAGAAAATTGATTGTGCTTATACTATGTTTTGTTTGTATCTCTCATTTGAGTTCACAAGCGCAGGAAATTACGAATGATGGAATTATACCCTTAACAGCTATTGAAAAAGAATATTTAGCTAACAATCCAATTAAAATGTGTGTTGATCCGGATTGGTTACCCTACGAGCAGCTGGATGAAAACAAAAATCATATTGGTATGATTGCCGATTATTATAAACTGATTCAAAAAGCAATTGGGAAACAAATACAAGTTATTCCTACTGCAAGCTGGAAAGAAACTTTGAATAATGTTAGAATTAGAAAATGTGATATTGTTTCAACCGCTGCTATTACTGAGGAACGCAAAGAATATGTTACCTTTACAAAGCCTTATATGGTTTCCCCAATTGTAATTGCCACAAGAAATAATGAAGTTTATATTTCAAATCTGGAAGAAGTATTAGATAAAACATTTGCCGCAATAAAAGATTACTCACATATCAATCTTCTGAGAGAAAAGTATCCATCTATAAAAATTATTGAAGTCAACAATGTTGTTACAGGTCTCGAAAAAGTTAGTAACGGTGAAGTTTATGGTTTTATGGATGCAATTCCTTCAATAGCATATGAAATCCAAAGAAATTCATTTTTCAATTTAAAAATTTCAGGTTCTACCGGCTTGACGTATGATTTATCTATAGCTGTAAGAAATGATGACCCGATTTTGTTGGGAATAATGCAAAAAGCAATTGATTCAATCTCATCTCAAAAACAAGAAGAGATTGCAAATAAATGGATCTCTGTAAACTATGTCTATGGCTTTGATTATTCGTTATTGTGGAAAATTATTATTATTGGTTCACTCTTGCTGATTAGCTTGCTCTATTGGAATAATCGATTGAAGAAAGAAATACTTGAACGAAAAAATGCTGAGAGTGCTTTACTGCAAAGCGAGGAACGACTGAATAAATCTAACCAGCAATTAGAAGCAAACAATCAACAATTGATTGCAACAGAACAGCAACTTCGAGCCGGTAATCAACAGCTTGATGCAATGAATCAACAACTATCGGCAAATGCTCAACAACTTAGAGCAACCAACCAAATGTTAATTGATAGTGAAAAAAAATTCAGGTCATACATTGAAAATGCTCCGAATGGTATTTTCATAGCAAATGAAAAAGGTGAGTATTTAGAAGTTAATCAATCCGCTTGTAATATTACCGGTTACAATAAAAAAGAATTATTAACACTTACAATAGCCGATCTTATTCAAAAAGAGTATCTTGAGCATGCAGAAAATCATTTCAGAACTCTAGTCGAAAAGGGCTCTTCAAAAGGTGAGATGGGATATTTAACCAAAACAGGAGAAAAAAGATTTTGGTCTATTGAGGCTGTAAAACTTTCTAATACAAGGCTTTTAGGTTTCGTGAAAGACATCACCGAACGAAAGAAAGCTGAAGAAAAACTAAATGTATTAAATCAGCAATTAGAAGCAAACAATCAGCAATTGATTGCAACCGAACAGCAACTTCGAGCAAGTAATCAACAGCTTGATGCAATGAATCAACAATTAGAAGCAACCAATCAACAGCTTATCGAAAACACATTGGCTTTGAAGGAAAGTGAAAACAGATTCAGGACAATATTTGAGAATGCTCCAATCATGATTGATTCTTTTGACAAAAATGGAAAATGCCTCCTTTGGAATAAGGAATGTGAAAGAGTACATGGTTATACAATCGAAGAAATAAATCAAACAGATGACCCGATTACTCTCTTTTATCCAGATAAAAAATATCGTGAGAAAGTATTTAATTCCATAATAAATAACCCTGATAAAAAATTTAGAGAATGGCAAGTACAAGCTAAAGATGGCAAAACAATACCGGTTACTTGGGCTAATTTTAAAATTTCAGATAATGAAGTTATCTGTATTGGAATTGACCTAACAGAGAATAAAAAAAGAGAAAAAGCATTGAAAAAAAGCGAAGAGACTTATAGATTATTTGCTGAAAACTCATTAGATGTTATCTGGTCAACTGATAAAAATTATAATATGACTTTTGTAAACAAGGCAATTTTTCAACTTCTTGGATACACTCCTGAAGAAGTGTTAGCAATGCATCCAAATCAATATACAACACCAGAAAGTTTTGACAAGATTGCCATAGTAGCTGAAAAGTTATTATCGAAATTTGAATTAGGTGAAATTGGGCAAGAACAGATTGAAGTTCAACAAGTAAAAAAAGATGGCTCAATTATTGATGTTGAATTTACATGTAATATTCTTCGTAATGATAAAGGAGAGTTTATTGGTTTTCAAGGGCGTTCAATTGACATAACACGGCGTAATGAAATAGAAAAAGAACTTCTTAAAATGGATAAGCTGAAAAGTATTGGCACACTTGCCGGTGGAATTGCTCACGATTTCAATAATATTCTTTCAGGGATTTTTGGTTATGTTTCGCTTGCATTAATGAAATTAGATAAAGATCATCCGAGTCATCAATATCTTGCTGAAACGGAAAAATCACTTGATAGAGCAACTAAACTAACAGGACAATTACTTACCTTCTCTAAGGGCGGTACTCCAATAAAAACAAATGTAAACCTGAATAGAATTATCAAAGAAACTGTCATTTTTGATTTATCCGGCAGTAATGTAAAACCAGTGTTTAATTTCGCAGAAAATCTTCATAATGCTAAAGTTGACGAAGGACAAATTCAACAAGTATTTTCTAATTTAACAATTAACGCAAATCAAGCTTCGCCGGATGGTGGGAACTTGTATATTTCCATAATTAAGGTTTTTGTTAGAAATGGCGAAATTTCAGATTTAAAATCAGGTGAATACCTAAAAATTACAGTCCAAGATGAAGGAACAGGAATACCACAAAAAAATATTGATAAGATTTTTGATCCATATTTTACAACAAAAGCGACTGGAAACGGTCTCGGTTTGACTACAACCTATTCCATAATAAAAAAGCATAAAGGTCATTTAGAAATTGATTCAAAACTTGGAAAAGGGACAAAGTTCACAATTTATTTACCGGCATCAAAAAATGAAGAAATTATCAATGAAGAGATATCTGAGATCATAGTTACTCCAAAAAATCGTTCTTTAAAAATTCTTATAATGGATGACGAGAAACCAATTCGGGAAATATCATCTCAAATGCTTGAAATGTTAGGTTATAAAGCAGACTCAGTAGCAGATGGAAAGCAAGCAATAACCAAATATAAAGAAGCGATTGAACAAAAAAATCCTTTTGATCTCATTATTATGGATTTAACTATTCCAGGTGGAATGGGCGGAAAAGAAACAGTAAAAAAAATATTGGAAATAGATAATAATGCTAAAGTAATAGTTTCAAGTGGTTATTCAAGTGGGGCAGAATTAGCTGATTATAAATCTTATGGCTTTATAGAAAGGATTGACAAACCATACACGATGCCTAAATTGAAAGAAGTGCTTCATAGAGTTTTGAGCGATGATCTCTCGTAAAATAGCTATGTCAATTACATATCTATCGTTTGAAAAAAGGAAATAAAATGGATTCTCATAAAGAAATTAGACAAGCTTATCTCGGTGGGTTCTCAATTCTAATAATTGAAGGCTTTTTATGGATATTGGCTGGAGTTTTGGGAAGCTTGATCTCCTTCAAAATTGGAATTTTATTGATCATTATTGGAGGAACTTTTTTTTATCCTTTGGGCTTATTAGCTCAAATTCTATTAAAACGACCAAAAGTAAAAAAAGAAAACACGCTCAATGGGCTATTTACTCAAATAGGATTAATGATACCATTTTCTTTTCCACTTATTTTTATGATAACAAAAGAAAATGTGAACTTGTTTTTCCCAGCATTGACTATAATTGTTGGAATACATTATTTACCGTTTATTTATGCATATAAATTGAAATCCTATTGGATTCTTGCTTCTCTTTTGGTTATTGGAGGAAGTTTTTTTGGTTTTATGTTACCTGATAATTTTAGTTATTGTGCCTATTATACTGGAATTGTGTTGATTATATTTGCAATTATTCATTATTTTTTAGTAAGAAAAGAAATTCTTTTTTCCGCAAAATCGCAAAGAGAAGAACGCAAAGGGAGATAATAACAAAAAAGGACTTTTTTACCTTGAAGAAAATGAAATTAATAAAGAAAGAGTAATTGGAAAAATATTTGATTTATAGCTTCATAGAAGCGACATCTTTGTAGCCCAATGCGTT
>JAOZMQ010000239.1:0-4046 GCA_029934195.1 Candidatus Cloacimonadota bacterium
CCAGTGACTTCGGTCTTTTTGTAATAGCAGGTTTTCGTTCTCGCTTTCACATTCTTTTCCATTCATACCGAAGCAAGAAATGGAAGATCTATTGTTCCAAAGATACAATATTGAAAATACGCAAGTACAATACACTTGACTGATTTTTTCCTTTAAACTTTCTTGTAAAAAAAATTATTAAGGATGAATTATGCTAAGTAATGATAAAAAATACATTTTATATATATTGATGATCACAATTTTAATTACAATGATTGCGTGTGGGAAAAAGATTCAGAAAGAAGAAGTTCTAATTGAAGAAATAATTCCAAAAGAAAAAATAGATATTTTTAAAAAAACTATTAATCCGGGCGAAAGTATTTATCAAGTACTAACAGAAATGAATGTCTCTAATCAGGATATTGCAAATTATACAAGATTTTTAGGGGATTATGTAGATTTTACTTCAATCCAAATTGGTGATAGTCTAATAGTAAAATTCAAATATAAAACAGTCAAAGATTCCTTATTTGAATCAGATACATTGAAACAAGTCATTGAATCAGAGAAAAAATATTTAGCAGAATTAACTTATAGACCGGATATTATTACTTCTCATATTTTGATAAATAATGGAGATTCATTAAGTTATGAGAAAAAGATTCTTCCATTTACAACCAGAAAAAGAATTATCAAAGGGAGTATTGATAAAAGCCTTAATAATGCTTTAATAAAATTAGGCTTTTCTACAACAGAAAGACAGCAAATAATAAAGCCTTTAGAAGCAGCTGTTAGTTTTGAATCTGATGCACGTCCTAATGATATATTTGAAGTTTATTTAGAAGAAAAATTCTATAATAATGAAAAGATCTCTCCCACAAAAATAATTTATGCGTCTTATGAAGGTAAAAGAGTAAGAAAAAAAGAATCATTTAGATTTGTGGATGATAAAGAAGATTCTGCTATAAACGGAATGTATGATAAAAACGGTAAAGCAATGGTAATTAATGCTGTTAGAAGTCCATTAAATTACATGCATATAAGCTCTGGATTTGGTAAGAGAATTCATCCAATTTCCGGGAGATGGAAAATGCATACCGGAATAGATTTAAGAGGTGGTTATGGTACTCCTGTTTTTGCTGTTGCCAAAGGTATTGTATCAATGTCGAGCAGGAAAAATAAAGGTTTTGGTAATGAAATAAGAATTAGACATGGAGAAATGATCACACAATATGCTCACTTATCAAAGATTTATGTTAGAAAAGGACAAAAAGTTCGTAAAGGACAAAAAATTGGAGCTATTGGTACAACAGGATATTCCACAGGTCCTCATCTTCATTTTGGATTAATGAAAAATGGTAAATGGAAAAATCCAAAAAATTTACGAATGGTTGGTGCTATACAATTGAAAACCAATAAGTTGGCAAAATTTAAATTACAAATGAAAGAGATCATTGAAGAGATTGAGCAAATAGATATTACTCAAAATCAACCATCTAATTCAACAAATTTATAGAATAAGGAGACTAACCTTATGACTTTAATTGAAAAGATTTTACAAGAATTAAACAAATTATCATCTTTTATAGCTAAGATAAAAAAATTATCTAAGTCAGAAATTATTTCCTTGGGAAAAAAGTTTAAAGCAATTTCTAAAGGGACAAAAAAACTTAAGAATGTGAATATTGATGAAATTATGGATTCAATTATTAATATTTTTAATGAAATTCCAGACATTAAGGAAAGAGAAAAAGCTTATAGAAAATTAGATGAAGTTGAAATTCTTTTTGATGAGATTCTTGAAAAACTTGATTTTTTTGAACCTGAGAGTGAATATAAACCATCTACTGAATCTAAAAATTCTGATAAAGAAAAAGAAACAGTTACTGAAAAAAAATCCGTAAATAAATATCTCGTTGAAGATACAGAAGAAAGTGATGACGAATTTTTTGCTGATTATTTGGAAGAAATGCTCGAATTGGCTGAGGAATTGGAAGCAGAAACTTTGAACCTTAGCAAATCACCTACAAATAAGGAAATTATCCATAAAGTTTTTAGAATTTTTCATACTATAAAGGGCAACTCCGGAATAATGAGGCATTCTGCGTTAAGAGTTCTTGCTCATTCAACTGAAAATATTTTAGATTTAGCAAGAGATTCTAAATTGATTTTTTCAGAGAAAATGATTCATACAATATTGATTTCTTATGATTTGATTTCAAGTATCATTAAAAATTTTTCAGAAAATCAAAAAGATGAAATTTACGACAAAAATATTTATGACAAACAATTACTTAAATTATCTGAAATTGTAGAGTTAAATGACGATTCTGTAAAAACTGAAAACAGCGATACTATTGATAATACTGAATTGGAAAATGATTTTTTTATAGAAGATTCTGTAACTCAAGTAAGACAATCAGATACTATCCGAATTTCTACAAATAAATTAGATAGTTTAATTGATATGATTGGAGAACTTGTAATTACTACGAATTTTATTAAACAAGATAAAATAGTAAGAAATAGAGAAAATATTGAATTAATAAATAAAGTTTTTCAACTAAGTAGTGTTGTCAATGAATTGCAAAAATCCTCAACTTCTTTCCGTATGATACCAATTGAACGCACTCTAAAGAAGATGAAAAGAGTTGTACATGAATATAATTCTAATCATACCAAAAGAATAGAACTTCAATTAAAAGGTGTTGAAACGGAAATTGATAGAAGCTTAGTAAATCGTTTATATGAACCTCTTGTACATATAATTCGAAATTGCTGTGACCATGGAATCGAAGAGAAAGATGATCGCCTTAAACAAGGAAAATCTGCAGAAGGAAATATTGAAATTAAAGCATTCTACAAAGGAGATAGCGTTGTTATTGACATTCAAGATGATGGTAGAGGTCTTGATAAGGATAAAATTCTGAAAAAAGCAATTGAACAAAAAATCATTAATTCTGATGAAAACTTATCAGAAGAAGATACTTTTAAATTGATAATGCAACCTGGGTTTTCTACTGCTCACAAAGTTACAAGCGTTTCTGGTAGAGGTGTGGGAATGGATATTGTAAATCAAGCAATTAAAGATATGGCTGGTAGAATTGAAATCACATCACAAAAGGGAGAAGGAACTTTAATTCGTTTGTTTTTACCTTTAACTTTATTGATGATGGAAGGTATGTTAGTAAAAATAGGTGCTGAGTTGTTTGTTATTCCGGTTAATAAGATTCAACGAATTTTCAAGCCAAGTCTAAATGATATTAATCATCTTATGAATAAAGGAGAAATACTTAAATTAGGAGAGAGAATTTTACCAATTATTCGGCTTCACGAAGTTCTCGAAATACACGATAATGTTAAAGATATTGATGAAGGTGTTCTTATTATTATTCAAGGAATTCACAAGGACTTTGCTTTATTGATTGATGAATTACTTTCTATTCAGGATGTTATTGTTAAAAAACTAAATAAAGCAATTAATTCTTACAATCTTTTTAGTGGTTCAACTATTCTTGGCGATGGAAGTGTTGGCTTAATAATTGACACCAATAATTTAGAAGATTTGTAAAATGTATTGATTTGATTTTCAATGCTCTGCTATTGCTTTTGTGTGGTTCTTTTATGTATTGATTTATCAGCCTAAATAGTATCTGAACGAAAAAGATTTTTAACCATGAAGGAATGAAGATCATAAAAAAACGATTAATTCTCTATCTTCGTAGAAGCGACATCTTTGTAGCCCAAACGTTAGCGTTGGGTAAAGATAAAAATAGAACTAAGCTAACAGAGTAGCGACAAAAAAAATATTCGTAAAAGTTTCTTTTCGTTCAGACAATAGATAGAAACACACTCTTTCGCAAACTTGCACAAAAGAAATGAGATTTTTGTGAAAAGAGTGTGAAAGAGTGTGGTTTAAATATATTCAATTACCCAGTAAATCCAAGCGAATTATTTGCGATTTGAAATTGTGAAAACAGCTGATTTGGTGAGTTCTGAGAATATTATGAGCTTTTTGTGAAAAGAGTGTGAAAGAGTGTGGTTTAAATATATTCAATTACCCAGTA
>JAOZMQ010000239.1:4146-5283 GCA_029934195.1 Candidatus Cloacimonadota bacterium
TTTGCGATTTGAAATTGTGAAAACAGCTGATTTGGTGAGTTCTGAGAATATTATGTAGTTCTTTTAAACAATGAATTACCATTCTAAATAGATGTTTTCGGTTTGCGTAATTGGGTAATTGTTCCTAATTTATTGTTATATCTACATTTACACCAATATTCTCTGATTCTTCAATAATTACTAAAATACGCAAACCGCTATTTCTCTCAAAAATCTAATCCGGTTTGCGTATTTTTGCTATTTTGACAGAATTTGTAAAATTTAGAGTAAACATATAAATAACTGTCATCTTTAAAGTTAGAGATACATTTTATCCATGCCCATTTTTTGCTATTTCCCGATTTTTACGCAAACCTATATTCATCGCTAAGAACTCAATCGGTTTGCGTATTCGGTAATTTACTATTATATATAAACTTACTGCTATAATTGTTGATTTTTCCATTTCTAATATAGAGTTTTAACTATAGGTTTGCGTAATTTTATAAATTCTAATAAAAATGATACCTTCTTCATTCTCAATTTTCCAATTTTCCCTTTAGTTTCCGTATATTTTCTTAATTTAATAAAATATATTGACACAAACTATCATTATTTTTTTTTGTAAAAATCTTAGGTGATTTGGGATAAGTTATTGAATTTGTAGCTATTGGATTTACAGAGGCGATTTACAGCCGATTGAGACTTAATATGTATAGCAAAGTAATCTTGATAGCCCATCATATTTCTATTAATTGGATTTACAGAGGCGATTTACAGCCGATTGAGACTTAAAAGAAAAATCAATAGTTTCAGCACATAAATTCGGGACATTGGATTTACAGCTGATTGAGACGTAGAGCAACTTGCTAAGTTGTTAAGCCTTTTTGCAACTTAGCAAGTTGCTCTACGGATTGGATTTACAGAGGCAATTTACAGCCGATTGAGACGTGATAAACGGAGTTCCTCTATTATTGTGGGTAGCTTGTGGAAGAATGTGGTAATATATTTATTAGATTTGCAGAGGTATTTAACGTCAAATTGAGGTAATCAAATAAACTGAACTTATCTCTACCATCAATGACTACTTTTTTGTTTACTTCTATTTAGTACTTGAACGAAAACTAACTTTTCTAAATTTTCTTTTTTTGTCGCTAC
>JAOZMQ010000240.1 GCA_029934195.1 Candidatus Cloacimonadota bacterium
ACGACCCTTGAAGAAGAGGGTGTTCACGAGCCTGTTGCGGAGTACCGCACTCGAAAATCAGCGCAACGTCCTTCGTTGAAAAAAGAGACCCAAACAGGATCTGTTGATTATAGTTCAATTTTTGGGACATGGGATGACGAGGAATATCAAAAAGTTACGGACGCACTCAGTCAGCAACCGCCTGCGTCTTACCCCTTTCGGGAAAAACCGAAAATGACACTTGCTGAACAGATCCGGAAGGATCGCGAAGAATGGGCGAAGGCAGATGCTGCGACCATCCGAGAGGCGGTTGAAAGGTTCCGATCCATTCGCGGTCTGGGGAAAGAAATGTGGGAGGCGACAGGTCTGACTCCGGACGAATACGTCCAGAAGGAGCGTGAAGAATGGGATTGAGCATTCAAAAAGACGAAGTCATTTTTATCGATACAGCTCCGCTTATTTACTACATGGAAAACCATCCGGTTTATGGTGAAAAATTAGATTTTTTTATCCAGCTAATTGAAGAAGGATTTCAGCAGTGGGTCACTTCGTTCATTACTTGTGTAGAGGTATTAACTCGTCCACGCTGGGATAAGAACTGGGCGTTAGAAAGAAAATATCTCAAGTTTCTCTCGCAAGATTTTCTCTTCCGGGTTGTGCAGACGACTCCGGAAATCATGATGCAAAGTGTTCATTTTCGCGCGAAATATGGATTCAAAACCCCAGATGCAATTCAGTTGGCAACCGCACAGGTGTGCGGGGCGGATGTTGTAATTACCAATGATCTTGCATGGAAAAAGGTTAAAGAATTGCGTGTTGTGACGCTGGATGAACTTTAGAAAGACTTCCCCCTATGGCCGATCTGCTTCAAACTGAAGAATACAAAGTAAACCTCGAGGTTTTTGAGGGACCGCTGGATCTTCTCCTCTATCTCATTAAAAAAGATGAGCTGGATGTTTATGACATTCAGATCGGGCGGATCACGACCCAGTATATGGAATATCTTGAGTTGATGAAAATACTCAATCTCGAGATCGCGGGTGATTTCATCGTGATGGCTTCGACCCTGATGCTGATTAAAAGCCGGATGCTGCTTCCCGACGAGGAACGTGGCCCGGTCGACGAAGATGACGAGGACGATCCGCGTTGGGATCTTGTTCGCCAGTTGGTGGAATATAAAAAGTTCAAAGACGCTGCGGGCTTTCTCGAATATCTGGAAGAAGAGCAGGAAAATATATTCAGCCGTGAGGGTGAGCATGTTGAACTGGGATTGCATCCCGATGTTGGCATGTCCGATGTGGGTATTTTTGATTTGATCAGTGCGCTGAATCAGGCGCTCGATCGTGCGCCTGAAGAGGAGCTGGGCGAAATCTTTTCTGAACAGTTTACTGTGACCGAAAAAGTGGACGTGCTACTGAAAATGACAGGAAAGGGACGTTCCGTTTCTTTGGGTCGTCTCTTTTTGGGGATGCGTTCGCGGCAGGAAATTGTTTGCACGTTCCTTGCTGTGCTGGAGTTGATCAAACTCAATCGGTTGGCCGCGCGGCAGGACGGTCATTTTGAAGAAATTGTTATTGAGCAGGTTGAAGGAAACGAGCCGGAGTCTGTGTTGAAAGAGGATGAGGATGGAACTGATGAATATTGAACATGAAATGTCGAATTTCGAGGGAGTTAATGTAGCCAACGTTTACCTGTATTCAGGAAACGTTTTCCTTGCAAAATGCGCAACGTTCGTTTCCCGAATACAGGTAAACGAAACTACATAAATCATGAACCTCTTCTCCAATAACGAATATCCAATAACAAATAATTGGCTCCGAAGGAGACCCCTATGAGCAATATCGAGACACTTCCCGAATTGAAAGAAATTATCGGTTCCCTGCTGTTCGCGGCGAAAAAATCGGTGACGGCGAAAGAAATTCGCAAGACGCTGGTTGGGGCGGGTAAAAACTACGGAGGGCTCTACGAACAGTTTGCGAGTGTGAGGGAAAACGATATTCTTGCCGTGGTCGAGGAACTGAAAATGGAGCTGATTCAAGGCAGCACCGGACTTTCCATCGCCGATGTGGCGGGCGGCTTTCGATTGCAGAATGAAATGAACTGCGGCCCGTGGGTGCGCACATTCCTCGATAAAGACCGTAGTGCTAAGCTTTCTAAGCCTGCGCTCGAAACCCTCGCGATTGTGGCCTACCGCCAACCCGTCCTGCGTTCGGAAATTGAATCCGTGCGCGGGGTGGCGGTTGATCATGTCCTGCGAAATCTGGTCGAATTGCAGTTGGTCAAAGTGGTTGCCCGTAGCGAGCTGCCGGGTCGTCCTTGGCTCTTTGGAACCACGCAGCGTTTTTTGGAACACTTTGGCCTTAAATGCCTCGAAGACATGCCCGGTATGGACGAACTCAAGCGGATGGAGCTGGACGAAGATAAGCCGGAACAGACGGAATCTTTGCCTGGAATGGAATAGAATAAGGTTTAAAGGATAGGTCGGCGTGTCATGAAAATTTTCGAAGAAGGAGGAGGAGAATGAATCTGGAGAAACTTAGAAAACAGATCGATCATCTCGATGAAAAGCTGATTAAGCTGCTTAATGAGCGGATTGATGTAGCGCTTGAAATCGGGAAGGCCAAAAAGAAGCAGGGGGGCGAAATTTATGTGCCTTCTCGCGAAAAAGCGGTGTTCGACCGCGTGGTCGCTCTCAACGAGTCCGGTTCGCTTCCGGCAGAGGCTGTAAAAGCCATTTATCGCGAAATTATGTCTGCCGCGCTCGCGCTCGAAAGCGATTTGAAAATCGCCTATCTCGGCCCGCCCGCCACCTTCACCCATCAGGCCGCGCGCCAGAAATTCGGCGCCAGCGTCGATTACCACCCCGTCGGCAGCATCGCCGATGTCTTCAGCGCGGTGGAAAACGGATCGGCCGACTATGGCGTTGTGCCCATTGAAAATTCGACGGAAGGCGCGGTCACCCATACCTTTGATCAGTTCACCGAAACGTCGCTCAAAATTTGCGCGGAAATCTATCTGCCAGTTTCACTTTGTTTACTGGCCTCGGTGCCGAAAGAAAAGATCATCCGCATCTGCAGTAAGCAAGAAGCCATCGGCCAGTGCCGCAAATGGCTTAGCACGAACCTCTCCGGCATCGAGTTCGATGCCGTCAACAGCACGGCACTTGCCGCTGAAATGGCTGTCGAGAGCGATTGTGGCGCGGTGGCCAGTCGCCTTGCGGCTGAGCTCTACGGGTTGGAAATCGTCGCGGAGAACATTCAGGACGTCAGCGGAAACACCACCCGTTTTCTCGTCATTGGGCGCACCAGCTCCGAGGCGACCGGTGGGGATAAAACCTCCCTCTACTTCGGAATCAAAGACAAGCCCGGCGCGCTTCACGATGTGCTCGCCGCGCTGAAGACCAACGAAATTAACATGTGCAAAATTGAATCTCGCCCCAGCAAAGATAAGGCGTGGGAGTATGTCTTCTTTGTTGACATTGAAGGCCATGCCGACGACTTAAATGTCAAAGCGGCTCTCGAAGAGCTCAACGAGCACTGCGCTGTTCTCAACGTCCTCGGTTCCTATCCGAAGGTGGACGCGTAGTTTTTCAAGGGTTGGAAAAATGGACTCAAAAACGTCCAAGGATCGGAAAAAGATGAGCGATTGGATACAGAATATTCCATTGATTGATGTTCACGTTCATGTGGGGTTCTCTTCTCGCAACGTGTGGGCTGGTGACGAACTTCTGAAAATTCAGCGGGACGAAAATCTAGACTATCTGCTGTGCATGGCGGATCTTGGGCAGAAAGAGGAGCTAATCCAGTTCGCGGAGGAAAATCCGGATACGATTGGAATTCTTCCATACTTTAACTCTGCCGATCCCGAAGAGCTGAAGGGCGCCGAAGCCATGCTGGTAAGCCACCCTGAGCTTGTGAAGGGTTTGAAAATTCATCCGGCGGGCTATGGGTATCAGGTTTCGATGGAAACCGTTGAGGAGGTTTTTCGTTTAGCGAATGAATACAACGTAATGGTTCAGACCCACACCGGTGCTGAGAATAATGAGGCCGCTATGTTTTTGCCGATCATGGAAAAATATCCGGACACTCAGTTGATTCTGCATCATGCGTTTCCCATTCAGGATGCCTGTCGGGTTGCGGAATCCTTCGCGAATGTTTTTGTCGACACCTCCTACACCGTGGATAACCGCGAGGCACAGCTCTACATGCTCAACCGCCTCGGCAAAGAAAAGATCATTTACGCCATCGACGGAATATTTTGGTTTCCCAAGGACGAAAACGGCAAATACATCCCGCAGTTCAGAAAGCGGGCGCAAGAGATGCTCTCTTGGTACAAAAACGACCGCGACGTGATCGAGCACATCTACTATAAAAACGCAATGAAGCTGTTAGGATTGGAGATCGAAAAATGAATGAATGGATATCCAGTGTGCCGGTTTATGAGCCGGGAAAACCAATCGAAGAGGTTGCGCGCGAACTTGGGTTCGACGATGCCGCCGACATCATCAAAGTGGCCTCGAACGAAAACGAGCTTGGCCCCTCGCCGAAAGCACTCGAAGCGATGGCCGCCGCCGCAGGCGAGATGCATCGCTACCCCGATGGCGGCGGCTTCTATTTGAAGCAGAAGCTCGGCGAGAAACTCGGCGTACAGCCCGAAAACCTCCTGCTTGGCAATGGCAGCAATGAGCTGATTGAGTTTCTGGGTCACGCATACCTCAAGCCCGGCGCGAATCTCGTGATGAGCGAATGCGCGTTTGTGGTCTATCGCCTCATTGCTGCGCTTTTCAATGCTGAAGCCATCGCCGCGCCGATGAAGAATTTTACGCACGATCTCGATGCCATGCTCGCGGCGATCACACCCGAAACCCGTATGGTCATCGTTTGCAATCCTAACAACCCAACGGGAACCATCAATACGCCCGAAGAGGTGGATGCTTTTCTCGGAAAATTGCCCGATCACGTTCTCGCCGTTTTTGACGAAGCCTATTTCGAACTCGTTCCCGATAACGCAAAAGCCGATCTTCTCAAACACATCCGCGCAGGGCGGAAGAATGTCATTGTGCTACGAACCTTTTCCAAAGCCTACGGGCTGGCTGGGCTTCGCATTGGCTATGCCATTGCAAGCGAAGAGCTGATTGCCACGCTCAACCATGCGCGTCAGCCGTTCAACGCGAATGCGATGGCGCAGGCGGCCGCGCTCGCCGCGCTCGATGATGACGACCATATCGCTAAAACCCGTGAAATGGTTTTCCAAGGTTTGGAACTTTTTTCTGAAAAACTT
>JAOZMQ010000241.1 GCA_029934195.1 Candidatus Cloacimonadota bacterium
AATATCAAAAAAGACGTTTTTTAATATCGATATGACCATTGATGATATTGCTGCATTTAGGAAACTTGATGCAAAAAGAATTGACGGTGTATATTCTAATAAAGATGTTGGGTTTGCTATGATTAATAAACTCGGTTTAAAAAATATAAAATATGCTGGAAAAGACAGAGCATTGAATTATTTTATCGGTTTTTTGAAAAACAATAACTCAGAAGAGACAGTAAAAAAATTTAATGCTTGCTTTGAAGAACTTAAAAAAAATGGTACAATTAAGCAGATATTAAAGAAATATGGTATTAATTCAGCAAAATAATTTTTTGATAAAGTGAGGGAATGGAATTTCCATTATGCCTGATAGAAGATAACAATAGATCCATAATTTGCAAAAGCTAAACCAAGGAAGAATAAAAAGACCAGAAATTACCATTGCTCCGGTAGCGAAAAAAAAAACATCCAATAACCCAAGTTCCTTTTTTAAGGATTTACTTATAAATGTTCCTTAATACTAAATTAATAAGAGTTAAACTTCATTTTTTCATAGAAGCGATATACTTTTTCTCCGATTTTCTGCATACCAAGTTTTTCTCTTGCATATTGCTCCCACGTTTTGGGATTTGTTTCTAAGTTTTCATTCTTTTCTTTCATGTCGAAATTTTCTTTTTGGCATTGCGTTAATTGATTTTTTATCCTTGCATGTTGTATTTTAGTTTTAAAAAGATTCAAGTAACTTGCTTGATCAAAAAAAACAATGTATGCAATAATTCCAAAAAAAATTAGATAGAAAATAAATCTGCTTTTCTTTTTTTTCTTTTTCCCCATAATTTATCCTATTTTAATAAATTAATTAATAAATCTTGAATCCACTATAAAAAGGTTAAAAACTTAAAATTATAACTGTAAATAAATGAGACATTATTATATATAAAAAAAAAGATCTCTATTTTTTATTTTTGAATTTTTTTCTAGTCCTTCAAGGTTAATGTCTATTTATAATAACTATATGTTGAATTCAAACAAAGTTTTACTATTTAATGATACAGGTCAAGTACGAATTATTTTTTTTTGATTTGTAATATTAGTGTTGTTCTTCTAAACATTTCAAACGATCCATTATCTTATAATACAACAGGTTAAGTTTTAATTTCTTTAATTTTACATCAAGAATACTTGCCTAAACAGTTTATATAACGATGAGTTATGCGGAGGCAGATTAAATCAAGAGGTTCATTCCATCTCCAATTCAGCACATTTCATTTTGCTTGCAAACAGTTAAAAAAGTAGGGGAGAGGTTGATTGATGGTTTATCGCTTTGCCACACGGAAACATGAGGACTATTACTCAGAACTCAAGAATCCATGACACAATAGATTTTAAGATGCCAATTCTATGAAGCTGAAAAATAAATAATCTTCCAATTAATATTTCTTTATTAACTTCATTTCCGTCATGGTAAAAAAGTCCTTTTTCATTCAAACACTATTTAATTTATCATTTACAATTTACCATTCTTGTTGAACTATTCTGATTTTTCTTGACGTTTTAACAATATAGAAAACTAAGTGATATCAAATATAAAATTAATTTGGAGGAAAAGTGATCAGTTTAACAATAGATCCAAAAAAGATTCAAGAAGCTCGCAAAAATGCTTCTGATATCGTGAAGTCGCTTGGCTGGTTATTGGAAGATTATAGTTCTGTAACCATTGAGCGAACAGTGCTTAGATTGATGGGAATCGATGGAGCAGATAAAGATGGTGCTCCAATTCCAAATATTATTGTCGAACATCTTAGAGAAAAAAAGGCAATTGAAAGAGGAGCTGCATATTGGATTGCTAACGCAATGGCTTTTAAAGATTTATCCGCTCAAGAGATTGCCAATCAGGTTAGTAAAGGAGAATTAGATTTAACACAGATTGAAGTTCAATCTCCAAAAAAAGTATTTGATATTTTAGACAAATTGACAGATAAAATGCTTTTACATATTACAAAACAAAATCAATTTCGTAAAGAAGCATTTAAGAAATTTGGACCGAGAAAAGCTCCATCCGTTTACGTAATTGTCGCCACCGGAAATATCTACGATGATGTAGCACAAGCAAAAGCTGCATCTCGCGAAGGTGCTGATATTATTGCAGTTATCCGAACAACTGCTCAATCTTTATTAGATTATGTACCGTATGGTGCTACTACTGTTGGTTTTGGTGGAACTTATGCAACTCAAGAAAATTTCAGGATAATGCGTAAAGGATTAGATGAAGTTGGAGAAGAAATTGGTAAATATATCTCATTAACAAATTATGCTTCTGGACTTTGTATGCCGGAAATTGCTGCAATGGGTGCAATTGAGCGTTTAGATGTAATGCTTAACGATGCAATTTATGGAATTTTATTTAGAGATATTAATATGAAAAGAACTCTTCTTGACCAATATTTTTCCAGAATGATAAATGCTTTTGCAGGTATAGAAATTCAAACCGGAGAAGATAATTATCTCACAACCTCTGATGCTATTGAAAAAGCTTATACAGTTACTGCTTCACAATTAATCAATGAACAATTTGCTATTTTGTCTGGAATAAAACCAGAGAAAATGGGTTTGGGTCACGCTTATGAAATAAATCCGGAAATTGAAGGAAGTTTTGTGTATGAACTTTCTCATGCATTATTAACCAAAACACTTTTTCCTGATGCTCCTGTAAAATACATGCCTCCGACAAAATTTGCTTCTGGAAATATATTTAAAACTTATGCAATGAATACATTGTTCAATTTTATAGGTGGATTAACAAATCAAGGAGTACAACTTTTAGGAATGATGACAGAAGCTATTCACACTCCACACCTTGTTGATCGTGCACTTGCAATTGAAAATGCTGATTATGTCTTCAAAGCAGTAAAAGGATTGAATGAGGAAATTTCCATTAAAAAAGATGGATTTATTAATAAAAGAGCTAATAAAGTACTTGATGAAGCCTCTGGATTTCTAAAAAAAGTATCTGAAGACGGACTTTTTACAGCAATTGAAAATGGAGATTTCGCAGATATGCCACGTCCGGAAAATGGTGGAAAAGGGCTTGAAGGTGTCTTTAAAAAAAGTTCTGAATATCTAAACCCATTTATGGATAAAATGAAAGCTAAACTCGGTTTATAGCTGATAAGGAGAATTTGATGAGTATTAAAATTGATGAAACAAAAATTAGACCTTATGGTGATTCATTAGACGATGGAAGAATGCAATTTTCTTTTGCCCTTCCGGCTCCTTGTAATGAAAAAGGCAAAGAAGCTGCCACACAAGTTTTAAAGCAAATGGGATTGCATGATATTGAAATATGTTATTTAAATGATCTCGGAGAAGGTTTTACCCATTTTGTAGCTTATGCATCAACTTCGGTGACAGTTGATTTGACAAAAATTCAAGTAAAAATTGTGGAAACTCCAGTAATGAATATGGAAGAAACTGATGCCTTTATTGAAGAAAATATTGGCAGAGAAATTTCAATTGTAGGAGCTTGCATTGAAAGTGATGCTCATACAGTTGGAATTGATGCTATTATGAATATGAAAGGCTATAATCACCGATATGGATTAGAAAGATATAAGCATATTGAGGCTATTAACTTAGGTGCTCAAGTGCCTTGTGAAGAATTATTGCAAAAAGCTCTCGAAGTCAATGCTGATGCAATTCTTGTTTCGCAAATTGTTACACAAAAAAATATCCATATAAAGAATCTAACAAAACTAATTGAATTGTCCGAAGCTGAAGGAGTTAGAGATAAAATGCTCTTTATTTGTGGAGGACCAAGAATTAATCACGAACTCGCTATTGAATTGGGGTATGATGCCGGTTTTGGTTCTGGATCTTATGCTACAGATGTGGCTTCATTTATCGCCTTTCATTATGCTGATAAAATAAAAAAAGGAGAATAGTATGCCGAAAATCATTAGTCCAAAAGAAGCAGCTTCTTTAATAAAACCCGGGCATAGAATTTTGTTCGGTGGATTTCTTGCTGTTGGTGCAGCAGAAAGACTTGTTGATGCTCTTATTGAAAAAGGAACAAATAATCTTCACATGATAGTAATTGCTACAGATTATGATCAAAGAGGTGTCGGAAAACTTATCACAAATAAACAAATTAAATCTATTCAAACTTCACATATTGGAACGAATAAAGCATCTCAGGCTCAAATGAATTCCGGTGAAATAGAAATCGAACTCATTCCACAGGGTACTTTACTTGAAAGAGTTAGAGCTGCCGGAGCCGGTCTTGGTGGAATTTTGACTCCAACTGGTATCGGAACAATTGTTGAAGAGGGAAAACAGAAAATCAATGTAAAAGGTAAAGATTATCTTCTCGAACTTCCGATTGAAGCAGAATTTGCTTTTATAAGGGCTTATAAAGCTGATAAACATGGCAATCTAATTTATAATAAAACAGCAAGAAACAGTAATCCGACAATGGCGATGACTGGTAAAACAGTAATAGCGGAAGTTGATGAGATTGTTGAATGTGGTGTAATTCCGGCTGAAGATGTTATTACTCCCGGAATTTTTGTAAATTATCTTGTAAGGCACGGGGAGTAAATAAAATGGATAGAAAAGAAAAGAGAAAATTAATTGGTAAAAGAGTCGCACAAGAAATGAAAGACGGTGACTTTGTAAATCTTGGAATTGGAATGCCAACAGAATCCGCAAATCATATTCCGGAAGGTGTAACTGTTTACTTTCAAAGTGAAAACGGAATTATGGGTGTCGGTGCTACTCCTGAAAAAGGTCAAGAAGATCAAAATCTTATCAATGCAGGAGGCGGATTTATCACAGAAATTCAGGGAGCTAGTTATTTTGATTCCTGTTTAAGTTTCGCTATTATTCGTGGAGGTCATCTTGATATGACTGTTCTGGGAGCTCTTCAAGTAGATGAAGAAGGAAATCTTGCTAATTGGATGATTCCCGGAAAACTTGTTCCCGGAATGGGTGGTGCAATGGATTTGGTTAGTGGAACCAAAAAAGTTGTAATCTCTATGGAACATTGTGATAAAAAAGGAAATTCCAAAATTCTAAAAAAATGTAACCTTCCACTTACAGCTCAAAAAGTTGTTAATTTAATAGTAACAGATATGGCAGTCATTGAAGTAACAGCTGAAGGTCTCGTCCTTAAAGAAGTTGCGGAATGGACATCCGTAGAAGATGTTGTGAAAGCAACTGATGCAAATTTGATTCTATCTAATAAAATTAAAGTTTTCAAATAAATTCATTTCTT
>JAOZMQ010000242.1 GCA_029934195.1 Candidatus Cloacimonadota bacterium
TTCCCGAAAACTGGGGTCATTCTTAAATCTATGAGGTCAGGTGTTCTGAAATTATATGATTTCTTTGGTTCAATAATAATGGAAATAAAATTTGTTAAATTTATGTAATTTTGAAAACCTTCCCTCAATTATTATAAACAGATACAGATTTTTAAATGAAAAATGAATAATTGGTCATGTAAAATGAAATTATTTTTTCCGCAAAGTAAAACGAGTGAGTTTTTAAAGAAAAGAAATCGCAAAGGGAAGAACGCAAAGAATATAAGCCACTGATTACAAGGATCAGCATGGATTTAAAAGAATAAATTCTTATTGAAATTTTAATAATAATGGATGAAATAGAGAAAAAATTTAAAATCATCCTAATATTTGTAATTTCTCGCTATTTTCTGTTTATTATTTATTTTCTTAAATCCGCGTAACTCTGCGTAAATCCTTGTAACCCTGTGGTTTACTTTTTCCCGTTCAGATACTTATTTAACAACCATAAATTTCTTTGTTCTTACATTTCCATTTTGTTCAAGACGAAGAAAATATTGACCGCTGGAAATTGTATTTCCACTATCATTTTTCAGATTCCAATGTGATTCATTGATGCTCGGACATATAAGAGTATTGAGCAGAGTTTTAATTTTTTGTCCTTTAATATTATAAATATCCAAAAATGCTCTTCCATTTTCGGCAATAGTGTAAAGGATTTTTGTACTATTATTTCTGGTATTTGAGCTTAAAGAAATTGGATTTGGAGCAACGGAAATATAATAATCCGGTAGTTTTCCTATTTCTTGATAATTGCGGATAAGCTCATCAATAGAAATTCGGTAATCTTCTTTAATACTATTTACAGAAAGAGAAAAAATCAAATCTTCTCCGATTTTACTTTTATTGATTTTTTCATTTAGAGTAAAAGGAATTCTCAGAAATTCTCCTCTTTGAGAGATAGCAGAACAAAATGCAAATTTGTTTCCATTTCTTGCAAATAACATTTTGGTTTCAAATTTTCCAAAATTCAAAAGATTAGAATTGTCCTCAATCATCAAAGAATAAAGATTTTTATCAGCTTTAAAAACAAGTTCATTTTCTTCAATAGAAATATCAATTGTAGAAAATGGAATTTCATTTCTTCCGTATTGAACAGGAAATTGATTGATTAAACCCACAGCATATTGCAGAATTAGCGAGGCATCATAAGCTTCGATTTCTTCATTTCCATCTACATCGGCAGAAGTAATGCGACTTTCTTCCCACGGAATTGGATCTATTTCTGGAATTGGATCCAGACCAACTGAGTACTGTAGAACCACTGAAGCATCATAAGCTTGCACAATATTGTTATCATCCACATCTCCGTATTCCGGATTTGGCTGATACTCGTAACAACCCATGTCAATTCTGCCATCTGCAATACGAGGATTTCCAGCCAAATCATATTCCGGAAGATTTAACCCGATTGTATCCGGTGTTCCGGCATTAATGCAAGGTGATAATTGTGATGGAGAAAAGGGAAGATCGCCGCCTATATTTAAAATTGGTTCATCTTCAATATTACCCTCTAAATAATTGATAACTCCCAAATGTTCCAAACAACCTTCTCGCCCATTTTTTATATTATTATAACTCACATTAACTTCCGCAATAGTATTTACTGAAGCAACTTCGTAATCTGTATCATTGAACAAAATATTGTTATATACATTTACTACGCCACCTCCACCGAGAGCGTAAGTTGAACCATAGTTGTCATAAATAGTACAATTACGAATATCTGCACATCGACCTTGATAGCTTCCAATATATGAAATTCCGGAGAAACCTGTATTGGTTGTATAATTTTCATAAACAAGACAATTTTCAACCAAATTGTATTCATCAATTGTCGCTCCTTGATGCGAGCCTAAAACAAAAGAACCGTTAGCATCGAAACAATCATTACGATTATATCTAAAAATAGAATTTCGGACTGTTGACTTACCTTTGGAACCTATACCTAAAAGACTCATTGACCCGAGAATACAATTAATACTTTTTGCCCAATTATTCTCAAAGAGACAATTTTCAAAAAGTACTCCGTCAACTCCGAGAAGTGTTATACCGGCTGTATATTCATCTGCAATATTATTTAAGACTTTAACATTACGAAAAATAAGATTTTTTCCTCTTTCACTTAATAGTGCTGTATAATTTGAACCATGAGAGTTTTGAATTATTATATTTTCAAATTGTAATTCTGATGATTTATATATAAATAGAACATTTACATTCTCTCGAACTAAATTTTCAAATGTTATATTTCTTAATATTGTTTGTTTTTTGTGAATAGCCATAAACGAACTAAAAAAGCTATTTCCTTCACCAGAAATTATTGTATTTTCGTGATTTTCTCCAATAATATTGACAAAATTTTTAGCAGATATTGGTAAATGCTGATTATTTGCTTCTTTGGAATATATACCAGGAGCAAGATAAATGGTTTTGGGATTGAGACTATCGGAAGCAATATAATTCATAGCGAGAGCAATAGTTTTTAAAGGATCATCTACAGATAAACCACTATTAGTGTCATCACCATCTGGAGAAACATAAAAATCATGGTTAATCGTTTCCATAACTCCTTCATTAATATGAAAAATAAAAGGATAATCATCTGTGAATACAAAATCATAATTAGCAAAATATGTGGTTGGTTCTAAAATAGTAAATTTATCAAGAAAAATCTCTACATTATAAAACTCATTCCATCCTGATAAAACTATATCAATTCCATCTCCTGCAAAATTGTTATAGATAGAACAGCGATTAGTAGGTGAAAATTCAATATCGTCGCAATTACCTTCGAACATTATACCACCTCCTCGTGCAGAATAATTATTAGTAATTATTGTACCCTCAAAATAAACCGAAGATGCTCTACAATTAACTCCCCCACCAAGTCCCTTATTATTAAAAATTCTGCAATTTATTATATTTGCTGTACTATGATAATTAATAAAAATTCCTCCTCCTCTTTTGAATTCTCCTGCCCCCGAACCTCTTGTAATTGATAATCCTCTTATCACTACACTTTCTTCATTATCAACAAGAATACAGCTACTAATATTATTGCCGTCTATAATTGTACTATCAATGTAAGCCGGATTTCCGGTAGTCATTTCGAGAGAAGAAAGAGTAATGTTTTTTCCATTTGTATTTAGATTTTCAAAATATCTCCCAGGATAAATGAGGATATGGTCATTATTTTGAGATGTATCAATTCCTTCTTGTATTGTTGTAAAATCACCTGTTCCGTCTTGTTTTATTTCTATAATTTCTGAGAAAAGAAATAAAGGTAAGGTGAATAATATGAGTAAAAGTATTCTTTTCATAAATAAGCTCCAGTATTTTTGTAATGTGATAGAACCATCAGAAATGATGGTTCTATCGTAGTTCCAACATTCCTGTTGGAAACTTTCTTTAAAGCACAACCATCAAGGATGATGGTTCTACGCTGTTATTTTAGTAAAAGCATTTTTCTGCTAATTTGTTTATCTTTTGTTTCTAATCTATAGAAATAAACACCGCTGGAAACTTGGTTTCCATAATTATCTTTTCCACTCCATTCAACACTATGATAACCGGCATCTATTGGACCGTTAATAAGAGAAAGAATTGTCTGCCCTTTAACGTTATAAATAGAAAGCTTAATCATTTGTTCTTTTGGTAGAGAGAAATAAATATTTGTAGTCGGATTGAAAGGATTTGGATAATTTTGACTTAAAGAAAATGGGAATGAAGGAGCTTCAACACCTTTGGAAGTATCAAAGGTTACAAAATAAAAATCATCTTTTACAGAAAAATTGGATTTTATTGATAGTTGTTTGCAAACAAATCTATCTTCATTAACTTCTTTAACTGCATATTTTGTAACTCGTTTCTTATCTGCTCGATTATTATAAAATAATTCAAATTCCACAATTTCATTTCCGGAAAGAGAATCTTCCATAACATAAGTATTGATTTCAACAATTTGATTATCAACTTTGGCAGCACCTTGACATTCATCGTCAACAAAAATTCCAATTTCAGAAATCTCTTCATAATCTATACCAATATCTACATAAACAGGAATTGACATCATTTCTTCTTCATAAACAAAATGTTCAGAAAGACTTCTTTCAATTGCTACACTTCCCGGAATCTCGATTGCCCAAGAAAATTGACAGGCATTGACAACAGTTACGATTACCATATCACCATAATTTATAGGATAATCTAAACCATACCAAACTCCATCATTTTTTTGTGCTGTCCAATATTGAGTTCTAATAGATGTAACATTATCCCAAATTCCGGCGAATGCAACATCCGGCATTCTGGAATCCTCTAAGAAATAGCCTATCCAATTTTGAACTTCATTACCAGCTAAGCCAATAATAGTATTTGGATCTTGTAATTGTCCGGGGAAAAGAATCTTGAAATCTTCCGTAGGTACAACAATATAACCCTGTGGACTGTTTAAAATATGTTCACTATTTATCCATAAACCTGAATCGTTTTTTTTAAACATTTTTAAGTTCGATGTTGATAGAGCCTCAACCCAAGCAATATAATCTAAATAATCGTTTTCAACAAATGGAGCAAATTTATGCATTATAACATTATCTGTAGTGAAGATATGGTCTGTAACCGGAAAAGAAATCCAATTAAAAATAGAAGATTCAAAACTCCATTCATCACATTTATGAGCTATCGTTGGAATTGCTCCCATATCGGAAGGAGTTCCGTCTGTATTAAGGATACTTGGATCTCCGGTATCAATACAAGGTGAACGTCCAGTAGAATCCCATTGGAGAGAGAAATCATTATTCAACGGATCATTGAAAAGAGGATCTTCGTCAAAGTTTCCTTCATTCCAATTAAGGATTGCATTTTGTCCCAAAGATATTCCAGTGGAAGAATCTTCAATATTAGAATACAATACAGTTAAAGTTCCATTTTGTCTTACTTCAATTGAGTTTACATTATTTTGGATAATTGTATTTTTTATTTCTGCATCTCTACAATGAACTCCATAATAATTACCAAAGATAGTACAATTTTCGATTTCAACAGATATATCATCATAAATACCATAAGCTCCATTGTTATAAATTTGAGAATTTTTGATACTGGTTGGAACTCTATAATTAGCAGCATTATAAGAAAAATAATAACCAGTTCCTTGGTTGTTTCTAATAATACAATTATCTACAACTACCGGTGTAAAGTTC
>JAOZMQ010000243.1 GCA_029934195.1 Candidatus Cloacimonadota bacterium
GAGAATCAAGCTACAGAGTAGCGACAAAAAAAAATCAGAAAAAGTTAGTTTTCGTCCAAGTACTAAATAGTATCTGAATGAAAAGGATAAAAGCCATAGAGAAAAAATTTAAAATCATCCAATATTTGTAATTTCTCGCTATTTTTTGTCTATTATTTATTCTCTTAAATCCGCGTAACTTTGCGTAAATCCGTGGCTTATCCTTTTTCGTTCAGAGACTATTTATTATGCAGGAAAAAAATTAAACAAGGCTACGAATTTTGTTAACAAAATTTGTTTTAAAGACATTTAAACTCATTTCCCTAAAAATTTTAGTTTTTAATTTTTGAATCAACAAAGAATTATCTGAATCAATATTCTTGAGTAGGGTTTGTTGTAAACTTAAAAGATCCTCATGCTTAAATTTCCATTCTTTTGGGAGAATATCATTCATTCCATCAACATTACTACCGATAACCGGAGTAGAAGAAGCAATAGATTCTATCATCACTAATGGCACACCTTCAAAACGAGAAGGGATTACAAGAAAATCCATTCTTTTATAGAATTTTACAGGATCTTGCCATTTAAAAAAACTAACATTTTCCCTCAATTTGTATTTATTTATCAATGCTTTAAGATTATTTTTATCTTTACCATCCCCAATAATTATTAAGTGAATTTTATTTTTCAATATCTCACTTTTGCCAATAGCTTCAATAAGAAGATTATGCCTTTTCTGTTTAAATTCAATTCGTCCAACCATTCCAAGAATTATTTTATTTTTTGGTATTAACTCACTAATTTCCTCAATCTTCTCATTAGACGAAAACCTTGATAAATCAACACCATTTTGAACAATATAAATTGGATTCTTTACTCCTCGTTCAACAAGAATTTTACGCATTGACTCACTAATAGTGATAAATGAAGATGGTAGTTTGAAAAGATAAGAATTAAAAATATCGCGGATTCCTCCTAATTTGGCTTTCATTAATTTTAAAGTATGAGGTACTGGAATATAAGAAACATTCGGCAGATTAAATTTCTTTACAACCATTAATCCAAGTGAAGAAATCTCAATATCTCCTTGAATAATAACATATAAATCAGCAGATTTACTTAGAAACAACTCCCCAATAAAGTTAATAGTTTTATTGGAAAAATGGTTACGAATACCCTGAAGTTTTCTTGTCGAGATATTAATTTTAGAAAGAATCAACTTATTAGTTTTTATCTGCAATAATTTCTGTTCCAATTGAATATTTTCTTGGCAATAGATAAAATCTACAAGAATGTCTGATTCCGAGATTAATGCTTCAATTGCATACAAAGTCATTATTTCATGACCTCCAAAAACCGGGCTGTCATTATAGAATACGAGTTTCATTTAAACCTCTTACGGTTTGCTATTATTATTTAATTTTACTTTTTGCGACATTTGATGTTTAGCTTAACAATAAAAAAAATCCACTAAATCAAAGAGGTTATTTTTAGCAATCAAAAAACTGATTTTCTCTCTAATTTCAGAACACCTGACTTCATGGATTTTAAAATGACACCAGTTTTTAAAGAAAGGAAAAATCCCAAAAGACCGAGAAAAGTAACCAAGATGTTACGTTCCCATTTTTGTTCTTGCTTCACATTTATTTGCAAGTTTGTAACCGTAATCTTTATATATGATTAGCGAGGAAAAGAGAATTATGAGGTCAGAATTTCTGAACTTGGAATCTCTGAAATTATATCTTTTTTTGTGAAATATCTTCTAATGCAATCAAATTTCTTTACACACAATCAATCTTTGATTTTGTTGTTGAAAAATAAAGAGGTAATGTTGAGTAATAAAAAGTTTTTAAAATATGCCGGTTCAATGTCCGTTGCTGTTCTCATAAGTAGATTCTTTGGTTTAGGAAGAGATATTATGATGACATCTTTTTTTGGGACAACATATATTGCCGATGCTTTTCAAGCAGGTTTTCAATTACCAAATCTTTTGCGTAAGATGTTTGGAGAAGGTGCATTATCAGCAGCTTTTATTCCGGTTTACAAAGAAATTGAAGTTACAAAAGGAAGAAAGAAGCAGATTGAATTCGGGATTAATTTACTTTCCATTCTATCAGTGATTTTATTTTTATTAAGTTTATTAGGAATTTTAATGGCACCAATTCTTTTAAAAATTCTTACCCCCGGTTTTGATATTCAAACACATAATTTGGCTGTAAAAATCGCTCGCATTTTATTTCCCTATCTATTTCTAATCGGTTTTTCTTCAACATTAATTTCTATTTTGAATTCTCATGGGTCTTTTTTTGTACCAGGATTATCTTCATCTTTTCTAAACATTGGAATGATTGGAATTCTCTCCGGTTATAATGTTTTCAACCCAAATTCTTCTTTAGAACAAAAAATAATTGCCACTTCAATAGGAGTTCTTATTGGAGGAATTTTTCAGACACTCATTAATTTTCCGCAATTAAGGCAAATAGGGTACAATTTTCGTTTGAATATCAGTCTAAAAGATCCGGCAATGAAAGTCATGTGGACAAGATTTTTACCCGGAGTTATTGGTCTTGCGGTTCGACAAATAAATTTATATATTGATCTAATATTAGCATCATTTTTGGTTTCAGGTTCTCTTGCAGCTTTGCAATATGGAAACAGATTGATGCAATTCCCAATGGGGATTTTCGGGGTAGCTGCCGGAACCGCTGTTCTTCCATTATTTTCCAAATATACAGCAGAAAAAAACTGGGATGAATTGAGTAAAAGTCTTCGTTTTTCTATTCTTTCACTTTCGTTTGTGATGCTGCCAATGACAGCTATAATTGCTTCTTTGGGAAAAGATTTTATTAAAATTTTGTTTATGCGTGGAAATTTTGATGTTTTTGCTTTAAATATGACTTATAAAGCCTTGTTATTTTATTCTCTCGGATTGATTTTTTATAGTATAAATAGGATTATAATCCCTGTATTTTATGCTAACAAAGACACAAAAACTCCAGTCAAAATCTCTGCTTATATTGTTTTAATTAACATTTTTCTAAATATTACTTTGATGAAATTGATGCAACACTCCGGTTTAGCCTTAGCTACTTCGATTTCGGCATTTATTCAAATGGTATTTTTGATTGTTTTTTTAAAGAAGAAAGTCCCCAAAATTCAAATAATAAATCTAAAAACTTCTTTACTGAAAATTTCCTTTTTAAGTACTCTTTTATGGATATTTTTACAATCAATCAATCACTATTGGATTACTGAAAATTTCTTTGATACACTGCTAAAATCTGGAGTTTTATTGAGTTTAAGTGTGGTCATCATTTTCAATGGAGCAACTCTTTTCAATATCGAAAACAGTAAAACTATTAAGGATAAATTTTGGAAAAAATTAAGAAAGAAATAAAAGAGAAGCTATTAATCTTACCTGATAAACCCGGTGTTTATCTCATGAAAAATATCAATAAAAAGATTATTTATGTTGGTAAAGCAAAAAATCTTAAAAACCGGATCCGTTCCTATTTTTCCGGCAATCATCACGATAATAAAACTAATCAACTTGTTGGAAAAATTAATGACTTAGAATATATAATAACAGATACAGAAGAAGAAGCTCTGATTTTAGAATCTAATCTGATAAAAAAATATCTACCAAAATACAATATAATGCTTAAAGATGATAAAGATTATCCATACATTAAACTCACTGTTAATGAGGATTTTCCAAAAATTTTCTATGTCCGCAAACTTCAAAAAGATGGAGCAAAATATTTTGGACCTTATACAAATATTAAAGCTGTTCGGAAAACAATTAGTTTAATGGAATGGATATTTCCGCTGAGAACTTGTAAATTGAAACTCAAAGAAGGCGAAAATTTAAACCATAACCCTTGTATGAATTTTCAACTTGGTAAATGTCCGGCACCTTGTAGCGGGCAAATATCAAAAAAAGAATATTCAAAACTTGTAAAAAATATTTTTAGCTTTTTGAAAGGTCATGATAAAGAAGTTATTGATGATTTGAAACAAGAAATGATGGCTTGTTCGGATGATATGAAATACGAAAAAGCTGCAAAAATACGTGATAAAATACAACAAATTGAAAAAATCACCCAACGACAATCAACATTTTTCTCTGACCAGAAAGATCGTGATGTTGTTGGACTCTATACCGAAGGAACACGTGCAGCTGTTACGGTTTTGAAAATTATCAATGGAAAACTAATGAATCGAGAAACTTATGGTATTCAGAATGTTGAAGACAAACAACCACAAGAGATTGTTGGAGCTTTTATAAAACAATACTATTCAGAAAAATTAGATTCTCTACCTTATAAAATAATGCTCCAAATTGAGCCAACAGATTTCAATTTTATCAATAATTGGCTTTCAAACATAATAATCATTCCGCAACGTGGTGAAAATCGGCGATTGCTAATGATTGCTAAAGAAAATGCTTTCAATTTTATCGAAGAAGAAAAACTAAAATATCTGAGAAAAAGTACTCGCACTATCTTACCTGTTCAAGAATTAAAAGAAAAATTAAACTTGAAAAGACTTCCAAGGAAAATGGTCTGCTTTGATATTTCTACAATTCAAGGAGTTGATACAGTTTCTTCAATGGTTTTTTTTGAAAACGGAAAACCTAAAAAAAAGAATTATCGACATTTCATTATTCAAACCGTTGAAGGACAAGATGATTTTGCTTCAATGGCGGAATCCTTAACCCGATATTTATCAAAAATTGATGATGAAATAAAAGCTGACTTAATCGTTATTGATGGCGGTAAAGGGCAACTCAGCTCAGCTTATTCGATTTTAAAAAACTCCAAAATTCCGAATATTGAAATGATTTCTCTTGCAAAAAGAATTGAAGAAGTTTTTAAACCAAATTCAATAGATTCAATTATTCTACCAAAATCTTCGTCTGCATTAAGACTTTTGATTCATATCCGTGATGAATCGCATAGATTTGCCATTACATTTCATAGAAAAAGACGAAGTAACCGGATACTTTCAAGTGAGTTGGATAGAATTAAAGGAATCGGTAAAGAAAAAAAATTCTTAATGCTTAAACAATTTGGTTCTGTGGAAAATATTAAAAAAGCCACAATCATTGATCTTGCAAAAGTAAAAGGAATTGGGCTAAAAACAGCTGAATCTATTCAAAAAAAATTACTTGAAAATTGTGAGAAAAAATAAATAGTGCATGAACGAAAAAGGAATTTTTAACCATGAAGAACAGAAGTTCATGAAGAAAGATTAATTGGGA
>JAOZMQ010000244.1 GCA_029934195.1 Candidatus Cloacimonadota bacterium
TTTCGAGATTTCCTTTTAATATTTTAATGTGACCTAATAATTTAATCAACAATTTACCTTTGCGTTCTTCCCTTTGCGACTTTGCGAAAAAATAATTTCTTTTTACGCAAAGTAAAATGGGTACATTTTTAAAACGAGTACGTTTTTAAAGAAAAGAGACCGCAAAGGAAAACGAGTACGTTTTTTAAAGGAAAACGAGTACGTTTTTAAAGGAAAACGAGTACAGTTCTGGAGAATGTGTACATTCCGAGAAAAGAAATTAAAATTCATCATTCATTTGTGTCTATGAGAAATCAATCAAGAGACTATTTTAAAAACTGGGGTCATTTTAAAATCTATGAAGTCAGGTATTCTGAACTCACTTACGGAAAAATTGGCGAGGGTGTGCCACTTATTAATGGAACAATATTTTAATTAGATGTAAATTGCAAAGTAATTGGAATTAAATTTGCGTAGTCCTTGTTTCAAAACAAGGAGATTATAATGAAAAAAACAATTGTCGTTCTATTTAGTCTGATGCTTTTAACTTCCTTTCTATCAGCAACTCCGTGGGTTAGCTTTTCCAGCTCAACTCCATCGGATGCTATTGTAGAAGTTGAACAATCAGATGCTTCCGGTATCACTCTTAATGTTACAATTCCCGGAATGTATGTAAAAACTGTCACTGAAAATGGTGAAGAATTTCAGCATATTGAACTCACAGAATTCCGCAATACAAATGAAATTGGTAAGCCACAACTTCCTATGATATCAGAACTTATTGGTATCCCAAATAATCAAAATATCAAAGCAAGTATTATTAGCTCGCAAAAAAGAACTTTTACAAATTATAACGTATTCCCATTTCAAACTCCAGAAAAAGATATTAAAAATGGTAAAGTTGATAAGTTTGTAATTGACAACAATTTTTACAATTCAGCAGAAATTTTCCCTGAAAATCAGCTTGTCTTAGATTCTCCATCAATTTGGAGAGACGTAATGATTTCAGGATTACATTTTGTACCTTTTAGTTTTGACCCATCAAATAGAGAACTTATTGTTACAACAGAAGCAAAAATCAGAATTGAATTTGTAGGAATTAATTCAGAATTAACCCTTACAAAGGACAAAGTTTTATCTCCTGATTTTTATAATTTATATAACTCAGCAGTTTTAAATTTCCAAGATCTTGATTATAGCATAAGTCGAACTGATGATCCGGGAATCAAATATCTTATCATCACTAATACAGGTGCTGTAGATCATATTCAATCTTTTGTTGATTGGAAAAATCAACAGGGATTCAAAGTTGAAGTAAGAACTCTTGAAGCCGGATTTAATCAACCTCAGCACTTTAAAACATATATTTCTCAACTTTATAATAGTGACGGTCTTGAATATGTTTTAATGGTTGGAGATGCTTATCCAAACGGTGGAAATAATGGCGGACCAGATGACGTGCCAATGTATTATTGGAATCCGGCAGGTGAAGATGCTTCTTATTCCGATACTTGGTATGTATGCCTCGATGGAGCTGATGATCATTATGCAGATTTGGCAATTGGTCGTTATACTTATGATAATTATACAGAGCTTGAACTTCAAATGCAAAAAACTTTAGATCATTATCTTGCTCCTGATGCCAGTTCAGATTGGGCAGAGAATACCATTCTTGTTGCTCATGAACAAGATTATCCACAAAAATATACTCAGTGTAAAGAAGAAATTAGAAATTATAATTATGCAATTCAAACTCCTGTAAGTACAACCTGTTATGGTGGAGCTGGTGCAACAAATAATGATATTATTGATTTCATTAATGATACTTCTTGTGGAATCTTCAATTATCGAGGACACGGAAGTGCTACTGAATTTTGGGAATGGGGACCTTCCGGTAGTTTTACAGCGACTCACGTAAATCAACTACAGAACGAGAACAAATTATTTGTCCTTTTTGATGTTTGCTGTGATAATATGGATATTGTTGCCTATAATGGAAATTGTCTTACAGAATCATTTATGAAACATGAAAATGCTGCAGTTGCAGTAAACGGTGCTATTATTCCTTCTTATACTATTCCAAACCATGATTATGATAAAGAAATGTATAAAGCTGTTTTTCATGAAGGTATCCATAATATTGGTTATGTTACGAATTTTGCAAATGTTACTGTTTTAAATGTACATGGTACGATTGGACGCTCAAATGTAAGAACTTATCTCTGGCTTGGAGACAGCTCTCTTGAACCTTGGACTCTTCAACCATCAAATCTTAATGTCTCACATGACGGTCAACTTTTCCTTGGATTATCATCTTTTGATGTTACCGTAATGGGAAATAATGGTCCGATAGAAAATGGAAGAGTATGTGTTAGTAATGAGCAAGGAACAATTTATGGAGTTGCTTTTTCAGATGCTTCTGGTTTAGCTCATATTGAGTTTGACTCTCCAATTCAAGATCCGGGAAATGTTAATGTTACAGTTACTTCACATAATTATTTACCTTCTATTTCTGTAATTCCAGTTATTCCTCAAGAAGGACCTTATGTTGTTCATTCATCACATTTAGTGAATGATATTGCTGGAAATAATAATGGTGTTGTTGATTATGGTGAATCAATTGAATTGACTGTTGCTGTAGAAAATGTAGGCATCCAAAATGCTACAAACGTGATTGTTACACTTACTACACCAGATCCTTATACAAATATTACAGATAATACAGAAAATTATGGATTAGTACCAGCTGGCGGAACAATTTCTATTAATGATGCTTTTGCATTTGATGTAGATTGGGATGTTCCAGATGGTCATTATATCCAATTTATTTTAACAGCAACTGATGGAACAGATGTTTGGGAAAGCACTTTATCAATTCCAGTACAAGCTCCAATTCTTGAATTTGAGTCTTTCTTAATTGATGATTCAATGGGAAACAATAATGGAAAATTTGATGTTGGTGAAACTATTAATATTGAAGCTACAATTGGCAATGTTGGTCATAGTAATGCTGATGAGGTTGAAACTTTGCTTTCCACTTCATCTCAATATATTACAATTGATAACGGCTCAGTGACAATTGGAGATCTCAACGGTGAAGATTCTGCTACTGCAACATTTACCGTTACTTCTTCTCAAAACACACCAAACGGACATTATGCTAATTTTAATGTAGAAATTTCTGCATTACATGATTTGTTGGCAAATGGAGAATTTAATATTGTTGTTGGACAAATTCCAGTAGCGATAATTGATCTTGATGGTAACAGTAATTCTGCTCCGGAAATGGAAACTGCTTTTGAAGAAATTGGTATTCCAGTAGAAGTTTTGACAAGTATTCCAACTGATCCAAATTTGTATTCTTCTATCTTCCTATGTCTTGGAATTTACAGTAATAATCATGTTCTGTCAAGTGCTGAAGGTACAATTTTTGCCGACTATCTTAATAATGGTGGAAATCTTTATATGGAAGGTGGAGACACTTGGTATTACGATTCTTCTACACCTGTTCATGCAATGTTCAATATTAATGGTACGGCTGATGGCAGTGGTGATCTTGGTACAATTAACGGTGTTGCAGGAACAATAACTGATGGCATGACCTTTACTTATTCTGGTGATAATAGTTGGATTGATCATCTTGAACCAATTGGTAATGGAGAAGTAATTCTTAACAATGTATCTCCTGCTTATGGAACCGCAATTTCAAATGATGGCGGTACTTATAAAACGATTGGAGCTTCACATGAATTTGGTGGAATCTCTGATGCAAGTGCAACTACAAAAGCAGAATTAATGTACAAATATATGGAATTTTTCGGTCTTGTAAATAATGACAATCCACAAATTGCTGTTAATCCAGAAGCATTAAATACTGTAATGTTTCCAAATGAAGTAAATAACGAGATTTTAACCATTAGCAATACTGGAACTCAAATACTTGATTTCACAATCGAAATTGAAGATACTGAAACTATTTGTGCTGTTAAATCTGAAAATCTGACAAGAAATTCTATTCAAAAATCTAAATCTTATGCTATAAGAACAGATTGGTTAAATGCAGATATTTATAGTGGTTCTGTTGATCCTGGACAATCTATGGAAATTTCCATTGAATTTGATACAGACAATATGAATACAGGAAATTATTCAACAAATATCAATGTTGCAAGTAATGATCCATTCAACTCTCTTGTAGTTGTTCCGGTAACTCTTGAAGTCCTATCAACTCCTTTAGCTGAAATTACTATTGGAAGTGCAAATGTTAATATTGGTGAAGATTTTACAATTCCTGTAAGCACAACTGAACTTGTTCAAGGCGATGGAATCATTGCTTATCAGTTTGATCTTGAATTTGATGAAACTGTTGTTGAATATGTAGATCATAATTTGAATGGAACTCTTTCTAATGGTGGAATGGTTTCAATTAATACTGCTAATCCTGGAATAATTATGGTTGGATTTATGACAGTTTCACCTATTATTGGTGAAGGAACTCTTATTGAACTTAATTTTACTGCTCTTGCAGATGGTGAAACTGTTCTTGATGGATCAAACTTCCTTTATAATACAGATGCGATGCCAGTTATTGATGGACTTGTAACAGTTGGGAATACAGTTATGTACGGTGATGTTGATGCTAATGGAACAGTTCAAGCTTTTGATGCTTCACTTGCACTACAAATGGCTGTTGGTCTTGTAACTCCAACACCTGTTCAATTTATTGTTGCAGATGTTGATGGAAATGAAGTGATTCAAGCTTTTGATGCTTCACTTATTCTTCAATATGCTGTTGGTTTAATCTCTATTTTCCCAGTAGAAGAAATGAGAGACGATTATTCAGCTCCTGTTGCAAAAGTTTCTGTTGAAGTAATTGATAATGAACTTGTATTCTCAACAAATGGAAATCTTTATGGATTTGAAGTTTCAGTTGATGGATATTCTATTGAAAATGCTAAAACAAAAATGCTTGTTCAACAAAATGAAAACAAAGTTGCTGTTGCTTCTGCTCAACCTGTAAGCGGCGAATTCTTAAGAATTCCTTTCTCTATTATTGCAGATAATGAAGCTACATTAAACATGGTAATCAATACTCAGGAAGAAATTGTAACAATTACAAATGCGCCTGCTTTCAATGAATTCCATGGCAACTTCCCAAATCCTTTCAATCCTACAACTTATTTCAATCTTTCATTAAAAGAAGATTGTAAAGTAAGAATTGATATTTATA
>JAOZMQ010000018.1:0-15324 GCA_029934195.1 Candidatus Cloacimonadota bacterium
TTTAATATCTTTTTGGAACATAGGTTTTGAAGAAGATTTCCAATCAATATTTTGCAGATTAATATTTTTATTCATACTAATAATTTCCTGTTTCCCTTGATATGAAATACGAACAAAAAGATTAGATTTAGGTTTGTCAAAAATTATTTCATTATGATAATATCTCGCTTTGATTTCTGTATTTTCACGTTTTTGCCACCACAAATAATAGTCATTCATACTCATTTTTTTGACATCAAGAGAATCAATAAAACGAAACAAATTTTCAAAGATTTCTAACATTTCGTGGTGCGGATGGTGATAAATAATAATAGGTTCATTTTTTTGTAGTTTCTCTTCAATAATTTTTAAATAATAATCAATCATTTCGTTTTTTGAAAAGTGAGATCTTCGCAAACGACCGACACTTATCGGATGAATTGGAATTTGCAACACAGCTGATTTTTCTCCATCAATAATCGGATAAAAAGGAAAATTATCATAATCAAGAGAAAATTCCGAAGAAAATTTAAAGTCAAAATCTTCAATTACTTTTCCAAGAGCTTGATTCCATTCTCCAAATGGAGCAACAAATCCGACTGGATTCATCTTGCATTTTCTAAAAACATCCATTCCTTTTTCAAAATTTTTTGCATTTTCAGAATAGTCATCAAAAACAAGATGCCGGTAACAATGAAGTCCAATTTCCTGCGATTTCATCTTTGCATAAACATTCTCAAATCTGACATTTTGTTTTGTATCTGCAAACCAAGAACCTTTGATTTTATATTTTTCACATAAAGATTGTAAATTTGTAGCTTGAATTTCGTTGCAAAAATCAGTATCAACTCTGAAAATAAAAACCGATTTGTATTGTTCCGGAAAATAATTTTTCTGAATAAAAGGAAGATTTCTAAATTCAAATAATTTTTGTAATGATATTCTTACAATTTCTCTCAGTTTCCCTTTTGAAACTAATGAAACAACTTCTGAAGGTAATTCTTTTCTGTTTGCATAGAATTTTTTCCGTTTACTTCTTTCATCTAAAACTAAAGAATTTACCTCAAAAGGAAGGACAATTATTTTCCCTTTATTGATGTTGTAATCAAAAATATTTAGTTCAGTATCAAGATAATTCCATTTTTTCTGATTGGGTATTGAAATCTTTGCTTCTAAATCAATTAATCCAATTTCCGCATAAATAGAATTTTTATTTGAAATTAAATATTTTACTTTTTTTGTTGTCATCGAAATAGAAAATATCTCACAAAATTTTATTGATTCAAATAAACCTATTCCACCGCATTTTAGATATTGAAGTATTGCCGGATATGATTTTTGAGGAGTATTTTTTGTGATAATAATTGCTGAAAATTGAGCCGAATTTATCAAATGTAAATCATCGAGATAGGAAAATTCAATCCCTTCTTGAGATAGAATTGTTTCCCAGCCAAGATTATTTTTTACAATTCCAATAGAAAGATTTATTGATGAATTCATTTTTGATAAACAATGATTTGTGACCAACGAAATTGTGGTACAAAACGAGCTAATAGATTTAAAATTGAGTCTTTATAATTTGCTTTTGCTTCATTAAAATTAATAAATGAATGTTCAAGAATTTTCAATTCGCACTTCTCTCCCATTTCAATCATTTCTTTTTTGGTATATTCTCTAAAATGCCCGGGATTTTTCTCGTAAAACCGAATCTGTTTGTAAGTATTAAATCCCAATAAATGTTTATACCGCTGATAATGTGAAGCTGCATTTGGAGTAGTACAAACGATTATACCGCCATCATTTAGCAGATATTTAAAAAACAACAAAGTAAATTCTGGAGCTGTAAATAAATGCTCTATAACTTCCGAATAAACAATAATATCGTATTTTTCTTCACCCCATAATTCTGTATTTTTGCATTGATTCAAATCAAAATTAATGTGAGGAATGCTTACTTTTTCTTGCTCTCGATGACCACCAATATCTTCGTTTAATGGGAATCCGATTGAAGTCATATCTTGATAATATTTACTTAAAATTACAGTTAATGAACTTCTTCCGACATCAAGAACTTTTGCCTTTCGTGAAGGATTAAATTTTCTGCAAATTTTTAGAATTTCCTGAAATCTGTTATTATGATTTTTTAAATAATTTGTATTTGACTCACTTCCGCAAGTTCTCAATTTTTCTTCATTAATCCATTCATCTATTGTATTCTGATAAATCTTTTTATCTGTCATTTTTAATTTTTCCTTTCTCCTCAATCTCAAATTGTATTATACAATTTTTCATATTTTTTAATAGTTTTTTCCCAAGGATATTTTTGAAATTTGGAGAAACTATTCGCATTAATTGTATCATTTTTTACATCTTCTAACATTGTTTCTATTGCTTTTGCCATAGATTTTGCATTCGGTTCTGATAATAAAGAAATTCCTTTTTCCGCTTGTTCCGGTAAACCGCCGACATTGCTCATAACAATTGGAACATTTAGCGAATAGAAAATATATGGCAAGCCACTTTGAGTCGCTTTTTTGTACGGCAAAACTCCTACTTTGGAATTACTAATTATTTGAAACATCTTTGTATAAGAAAGAATTTCATTTTTGAGAAAGATGTTTTTTTGCAGAGATTTTTTTTCGATAAGATTGCTTAACGATTGAAAATATCTATTTGTAATTTTTCCAACAATTATAGCCCTCAGTGTTTTTGAATCATTATTGATAAGAATTTCTATTGCTTCTATTAAGATTTCAACACCTTTATATTTTCTGATATTTCCTACAAATACAAGATCATATTTTTTTGATTCGTTCACGATTTTGAAATTTTTAATTTCTGTTTCATAACAATTTCCATGTTCAATTATGGATATTTTTTTTGATAAATTTACCGGTAAACTATTGGCTATAAATTGGCTCAAACAAATAATTTTATCTGCAAGTTGAAAGATTCTATTCTCACCAAAACGTAGCTTGTTTTTTTCATGTTGAAGATAATTATGTTGAGTTAAAATAATTTTCTTTCTAAGAATTTTTTTCAAAATGAAAATCGTAGTCAAATCATAAAACACTATTCCAAACCAATTATAATGAATAATTTCAGGTTTATGATAAATAGCTTTTATAAGAATAATAAGACAACTTATTGGATAAAGAACTGATTTAAATAATTTTCTTACAAAACCATTTTTCAGCTTATGTATAAAATTAAAAAAAACATAATTAGTATTTAAAGAATAATTTTTATCATAATAATCTGTTATAGAAGAGGTTAATCCACTAAAATATCTTATCTCAATTTTATTCCGTTTTGAAAGAGATTCCAATAATGGATAATTAATATTTGGTACCATATTATTGGGATCAATATAAAAGACTTTTCTCATTGGATTATCTGATAAGAGCAATCTTACCTTTTTGAGTTTTACCGGATTCTGAAGAAATCACAAAAAAGTAAATTCCTGAACTGCATTTTTTATTTATAGCATTATTGCCATCCCAACTAAAAAGCTCAAAAATGTCTTTATCCAATTCACGGACTAATTGCCCGCTCATATCAAATATTTTGCAAGTTGAATTGCCTGCCGGCATTGTAAGATGATTTTCATTATCAATTCTCAAAAGCTCTCCATTATCCGGATGAAATGGATTTGGATAGACAATAGGTGAAGACAAAACCGTTTCTGTATTTTTATCTTTTGCAATTCCAATATCCACAGAATTTAGACCAGCTGAAGTTCCAATAAATAAAGTTCCTGTTTTATAGGAATATGCAAAAGAAGTAATGTGATTTGAAAGCAAATTATTTCCGGTTTCTTCTGAATTACCAAGATTCATATTGTAATATCTTTCGGTTTCAGGATTGTAAATACAAATTCCATTATCATAACTTCCCATCCAAATTCTATCAAAAGGATCAAGAAATACTGCGGTTGGATAAGTTGGAACTGCTCCAAAAATCCGTTCTTCATCTGAATAATATAATTCTTCTTCTACAAAATGACCGGAATCATCATATATTTCTCTCTTAACTTTTGTGTTCAATAAATACCATTTATAATCAATGTTTCCCGAAGAATCACTATTGCGAACATAAACATACATTCCGGAAGAAGAAGCAATCCAAGTTTCTTCTCCAAGATAAGAATCTCTCGAAACAATTCCGTAAATTCTACAACCTTTCCCAATAGCATCTAATCCTACATTTTTCCATTTATTCACTGAATCATTAGGATGATCAAGACCATTCCAAATTCGTAATCCGGATTTAAAAGAACCAATAAATGTTAGATTCTCACTCCATGAAACAATAAGCGGGTCAGGTTGAGTTATTTCTGACGGATTAGGGAATTTGAAATTTGAGATTATTTCTCTTTCAGGTGAAACAATATTTATACCACCACTTGAAGAGCCATAAGAACAAACCCACATATCGTCATTTTTATCCTTTCCAATAAAACTTATACAATCATTGAGAAGCCCGTCATTATGGTCAAAAAATATCCAATCATTATCTTCTTCATTCAAAATAGATATTCCATCTGTCCAACCATATTCACTTCCTCCATACCAAGCTCCAAACCATTTATTATTGTCTTTATCAATTTCCATTGAAAAAATGTTGTCTGAATTTATATCAGATGTTTCAACCTGAAAAGTTTCCCATATTTCTGTTTGCGGATCATAAGATGAAACTCCTTTTGTGCCTTCCGAAACATGACTACTTCCCATTACTCCACTTGCAACCCATAATTTACCATCAAAATCAACTGAAAGTTTGTTAATAGTATTTGAACCGATTGAATTTGAAGTCAAATGCGACCAATTTTCTCCATTGAAAAAAAACAAACCTTCTCCCCAAGTATAGGCACAAAGTTGGTTATTTATGATTTTGATTCCCATCAAATCATTTGATTCTAAACCGGATGAAGCATCCCACACATCAATATTTCCATTCATATCAATTCTTGAAATAGCGACATCTGTTTCCGATATTAATTCATAATCATGAGTATTCCAAACTCCATAAGAGAACCAAATATTCTTCTCATCATCAACATAAACTGGATAAATATTATCAGCTTCGAGTAAACCATTCTCAAAAGAAAAAGTTTGCCAAGTGGATAAATCATTGAGATTATCCGTAACGATTAATCCTTTTGTGGTTCCAATAGCAATAGTGTTTTCGTTTGATGAAATTGAAAGAATATTACCTTCTGTATTAAAAAAATTCCAATTTGTAATTGCCTGCATTGAATCAATATGAACAGAATATAATCCTTGCTCATCATTCATAATAAGATAATTATTTTGAGTTAAAACCATATTTTGAATGTTTCCATTGGCAAAATAGTCTGGTGCTTCAAAGTTTATTTTTAGAATTGGTAGAGGCCAATCGTTAGTTGTCACAAATGAACTTACGCCTTTTTTATTGGCGATAAAAATTAATGAATCTTTATGAATAATTTTATTAATTGAATTTGAATTTAAAATATTGCCTTCATTTATAGAATTTAGGATATTTTCATTTTTAATCCGATCAATTCCGGCATTTGCAGTTCCTAACCATAATTCATCAATTTTTTCAAGATAATCTAAGGTCCGAATATAATTTGAACCCAGACCATCAATAGTTGTGTAATGTTTCTCAAAAGTATTTAGTTCAGAATTGTAAATCATTAATCCACCCCAAGAGGCAATCATAATTTCCCTGTCTCTTTCAATTACGTCAAAAATGTGTGAAGTATTATTGTATGACTTCCAATTTCTAATACTAAATAATGATGATATTAAACTCATTATAAGTATTGTAAATAAACAAGTTTTTTTCATTTATTCGATAACTCCTTTCTAATATAAACAAAAATAAATATTGAGATCAAAATGATAAGAAAAATTAAAATTCCTAATAAAATTTCTTTTGTTGAGAATGAAAAGCCAAATGCAATCAGACCAAATAACAAAGTTATAATATATCCGATAATGGCAATAGTTTTTTGTGAAAATCCTTTTCTAAGCATAAGATGGTGCAAATGTTCTTTATCAGCTTGAAATATATTTTTACCTTTTTTTAATCTACGAAAGACAGAAGTAATAATGTCAAAAAGTGGTATAATTAAAGTAATTATTGGAATAATCAAAGTTATTGCTGTAATCCCTTTAAATTGTACAGTACCAGCTGCTGAAATTGCGGCAATATTAAAACCGATAAATAAACTTCCGGTATCACCCATAAAAATTTTTGCAGGATAAAAATTGAATTTTAGAAAAGTCAATAAACTCCCAATAAGTGACAATGAAAGTACAATTACAAGTTGATTAGTTTTTACAATACTTACAGCAAACAGGACAATTAGAACGATAATAGCAATACCGGTAGCAAGTCCATCCATGCCATCAATTAAATTAAAAGCATTGATAATAATCAAAAACCAAATAATTGTAAATGGAAACGAAAACAAACCGAGTGAAATTGATGATCCAAAAGGATTTGTCAGCAACTCAATTTTTAATCCGGAAAAATATACGAGGATAATTATGGATATTTGAAAAAAAAGTTTATATCTCGCAATTATTCCTTTTTTATCGTCCAATAGCCCTAAAATTGATATTCCCAAACCACCAAAACCAATTTGGAGAAAATAGTCTTTATAGTCCGGCAAAAGACCACTCATGACAAATTGAATAATAATGACCGGAATTGCAAAAGATAATCCTCCAGCTGATGGGATAATTTCCTTATGGATTCTTCGTTCACCTGGCGTGTCAATAAGCCCAAATTTATGAGAAAATCTAATATTCAAAGGGACCAAAATAAAAGTAAAAATTATAGCAAAAGCAAAAATGATCAAGTTAGATAAAAGCATCACTTCAGTATCCTTTTAATTACATCTGTATATTTTTTAATCACAATAGTTTCGTCGAAATTAGTTAGAATTTTCTCTCTGCTCTTTCTACCCATTTGCTCAAGTTCTATTTTTGGTAATTCTATCATTTTCACCATTTTATTTCTTAAATCGTAAGAATTTTTTATTTCGCATAAATATCCATTTTCGCCATCATCAACCACTTCTTTGCAACCGATGTTTTTTGTTGTAATTATCGGTTTTCCCATACTTCCAGCCTCTAATAATGAACGTGGAACACCTTCTCTATAAAATGAAGGAAGTACAACACAATCACATTTTCCAATAAATTTTCTAACATCTTTTTGTTCTCCAAGAAAATTTATAATCCCTTTCTTATTCCAATAATCAATAGTTTTTTGAGGGACAGCATTTATATTGTTATTATCTACAAAACCGATAATATCAAATTCCACCATCGGGAAAATTTCTTTAACTTTTTTTGCAGCTTCTACATATTCGGCAACACCTTTTGTCCAAAGCATTCTTGTAAGTAATAAAAATCTAAAAATATTATCTTCTTTTTCTTTCAATTGTGGTGAAAATTTCCGGGTATCGATACCTGAACCGGGAAGAATATTGATATTATCTTTCTTGATAATTCCTAATTCCTCAAAAAGTTTTTTATCATCTTTATTCTGAAAAAAAATAAATTCGGCAAATTGTTGAGATTTTTTATAAAGTAGAACCGCCATTTTTCTCACAAAATTATTTTTCATAAACGTTTCACCCAAACCAGCAATATTATTAACACAAGGAATTTTTAATATTCCAGCAGCTAAAGTTCCATAAATATTTGGTTTATGAGTAAAATGCAAAATTAATTTTGGATTAAGTTTTTTGTATAATTTATAGAATTGTACGAATGTTTTAAAATCATTAATGATATTTTTTCCTCGTGAATCAATATCAATCTTATGAAATTCAAATTCCTTTTCAACTTCATCAACATAACTATCATAATTTGCAACAGCAAGCGGAGAAAACCCTAAATTTGAAATTTCACGCATAATATTAAATCTAAAATTATAAATATTCCAAGCAGTATTTGAAACAACAAGAATTTTATCTTTTCTTTGCATAGATGTTTTTGCATTGAATATTATTGAGAGTTTTTCTGCAATTTTACTTCTTGTAAATTTGTTTCTGAATTCTGAGGAAATCTTGAAATCAATCATTTTATTCTTTTTAACATCACTGATAATTTGAGTAACAATATCTGTTGATTGTTTGAAATCATTAGATATTGATAAATATCCAAGTTTTTCTTTTTCGATAATATTTCCGACCTCACTACCTTCCGGTAGGAATGCTAATATTGGTTTTTGAACTGCAAGGTAATCAAAAAACTTTGCATGAATTATTTCATTGAATTTTACTTTATTTGGCAAAAAAAGAAGTAAAATATCTGATTTTTGTAATTCTTTCAACATTTGTAAATATGGCATTCTTTGTAAAACTTCAATAAATACATTTTTTTTATTCAGTTTCTTTTCAAATTTCTTTTTTAACTCCCAAAATTCAAATCGGAAATCTCCGATAAATCGAATCAATATTCTTAATTCATTTTTTGGTAAAGATGATAAAACTCTGAACAATATCTCTGGAGTCATATCTTTATACAAATTTCCACAGAAAGTAAAAGTTAGTACTTTGTTGTCAGATTGAGTTGTTTTTTTTGGAACATCTGCTTCATCAAATCCATTGGGAATTACTTGAATTTTATCATCTATCAAAGAATATTTCTCCTGAAGATTTTTCTTAAATCCTTGAGTCAATGTGATAATTGAAGTTGCATGATTAATTACTTTTCGTTCCCAATAATTGTTGATAATTTTACCAAAAATATTCCGATTTACAAAAGGGTGATCTGCCCATAAATCGCGGAATTCGATTATTAATGGAATTTTGAATTTTCGTGATAATTTATATCCGGTTATAGCAGTATGATTGATACCGCCTAATGAGACAAAAATCAAATCAATCTTATTTTCTCTGATAATTTTTTCTGCTCTTTTAAGACAGAAATACATCCAGCCGATCTTATCATCAATAGGGAAAAGACCTTTTACAAAATTCTTTAATCCAACTTTTGTTTCTCGAATATTTTTGTAAATATCAGCCTTTTTTTTAAATTTGTTAATTATTTGTAAAGGATCAAATGAATTGGTTCTAACAATATTTTTATAATCAATATCCCTAAATAATTCATAATCCTTCAAATAAATACCACTATCTTTTACAGAAAGGATTATTGGTTGCCAACCAAAAGAAGGTAAATATTTCATCAATTTACCAGTGCGTACAGCAGAAGCTGTATTTTGTGGTGGAGTATAATAAGAGATGATAAGAACTTTCTTCACTGATTCTCAATCTGTAAAAAAGTTTACAACTCTCTTTTGTAAATATGCAAACTAATTGAAAAAGAAGAAAATAGCTCTTTCAAGGAAAACTTATACAGTTTCTTCAGAATCATTATTTTCATCATTCTTTGCAGGTTGATTTGTATTTATCAAGTCAATAATAATAGTAGAATTTGCTGAAATATCTCTCAATTTCAATTGTTTATTAATAATTTTATAGTTTGCTCCAACTACAGATTTCACTTTTACATTTCCAAAAATTGATAATGTAAATAAATCTAATTTTTCAGGGAAATACACTTTAATTGTGTTATCATTTTCTTCCAATCTCACTCGATACCGTTGATCCCACCAACGCGAGATTGTTTTTAATGGAGCAATAAAACAATTTCTTTGTTTCAATAAATCTAATAAATATGAAAAAAGATTCTTGCAATAAGGAATATCAACAAAATTAGCAACATTAAATTCAAAAACTAATAAACCATTAATTTTTTCTACTGATTTAATCAATTCCTTGACAATAAGTACTGCTTTATCATAAGAAATATTATCCTGTTTGTTTAAGCGAAGATACTCTGATGAGAAAGTATTTGGTAATTGGTTAAAACGGTATTGAATTTTATTAATTGGATTTGAGTCAAATTGCTTATATGGGAAGGCCATGCCATTTTTAAATCCATTTCTGGAAAAGAAAGAAATAGACGAATCATATAGAATCTGAGTCTTTTCATGCAATTCTGGCGTAATTTCATCATCATACCGATATAAATTTTGGCGAACACCTATCTCTTCATCCCCGATGATGTTAATTATTTTTCTTAATTCCCGACCAATTATTTCTTTTTTGTAGGAATTGTAAGAAGCGTACAGTGAGACTTCATGTCCGCCTGCGATAAGGTCTTTAATTACTTCTTTAACATCACGTTTATTTATTTCGTAATCAACATCAAATTCTGCCTCATCTGAAATTCCAAAAAAATAAGTACTTTTAATATTAAATTTCTTTTCAATATCAAAAATGGTGGAAAAATTCCAATAAGGCTCAAAATTTGTTAGAATATACTTGAATTTATCAATGAAGTTTTTCCCAAGAATTTTCCATTTAAAAGTTAGAAGATTTATAAAATCTGAAAGCACCGATGAAATGAATCTTCCAATTGACCATTTTTGCAATTTATCCACATTATGAGTGATTGCAGAAGCAAAATTTTCTCCACGAGGCCAATATTCTTTTTTAATCAAAAACTGATCCCTTTTATCAATTGCCTCTTTGATAAATGATTCCGTTAACCATAAAAAATAATTTAAAAAAGGATTATTGGAAAACTTTGTAAAATAGGATTCATTATCCTGAATTCTTTGATGTTTGTCTTTCTTTTGTATAAATGAAAAATCTGAGTTTGTTAGATAGAAAAAGATGTGTCCAATAATATCAAATTTAAACTGCCCCCAATAGCATTCATCTGTACTATGCGAAACAACAGGGTGATTAAAATTATTTTCTGATAAAAATGGCACCGTAATATGATATGCTTTTTCTCGAATAAATTCAGCTAACTTCTCTTTACTGATAGTTTTTTTTCGATAAAGAAATGTTTCAGCTTTTGCAAAGAATAAAATTCTATCTTCTGCAAGATAAGCTATTTCTTCTCTACTTGGTTCTAATAAACTATAACAAAAAAGAATATCGTTCTTTCCGAGTTGCTTTAAACTTGAGATAAATTTATAATTATAACCCAATGTTTCAAAAAGAAAACACACACTATAACTAATTTCTTTTGTCAGTCCATCTAACTTTTTATCGATTAATATGGAAATCATTTAATTTTTATCTTCCTATTACTATGAATCCTCAAAATTCTTCAGGATTTTGTTCTTCATATAGATGCAATTTATTTCTCAATGTCCTTGCTGTAACACCAAGAATCTTAGCAGCATCAGTTTTATTGTTTTCGGTTTTTTTAAGAGTATAAAAGATGAGATCTCTTTCAACTTCAAAAAGAGTTTTACCATCAAAGAAAGATTCAGGATTAAAATTTTCAGGATTTATTTTCCTTGAATCTTGATTAATATTTAAGAAACTAAAAGATTTAGTCGTAATCTTGGAGTCAATTGTTGTTATAGAAGCTCTCTCAATTGCGTTTTGAAGCTCACGGATATTCCCTGGCCAATCATAAGACATCAACAAATTTAATGCTTCCGAAGTAATTATTTTCTTTTTTGTTCCAAGTTCTATGCATGCTTTTTTTAGAAAATTTTCTACTAAAGCAGGAATATCATCTTTACGATTCCTCAAAGGAGGTAACAAAATCGGTACGATATTCAATCGGAAAAACAAATCTTCTCTAAATGTTCCTTTTTTAATTTCTTCCGCTAAATCTCTATTTGAAGTTGCAATAATTCTTGTATTAATTTTTAGAGGGGTTTCACTTCCAATACGAATAATTTCTTTCTCTTGGATTACTCTCAATAGTTTTGCTTGTAAATCCAAATCCATTTCACTGATTTCATCCAATAAAATTGAACCTTTATCTGCAATTTCAAATTTTCCCCTCGTCTTTTTTATAGCACCTGTGAAAGCACCCTTTTCAAATCCAAATAATTCACTTTCAATTAAAGATTCCGGAATTGCAGCACAATTGATTTTGACAAAATTATGGTCAGTTCTCGGACTTAATCTATGAATTGCTTCGGCAATAATTTCTTTACCTGTGCCACTTTCACCGGTAATTAAAATTGTAGAATTTGTAGGTGCTACCATTTTGACTAAATCCATTATTTCGGTTAATGCTTTACTTTTTCCAATAACCTTTGGATAGATTATTTTGTCTTTAAGTTGTTGTTGAAGCTTTATATTTTCCTGAATTAGATTTTGTCTTTCAAAAATTCTGCGAACCAACATTTCCAATTCATCAACAGATATTGGCTTGGCAATATATTCATAAGCTCCATACGCCATTGCCTTCCGTGCACTATCTCCACCACTAAAAGCAGTTAACAATACAGTATCAGTTTCTGGACATTGTTTCCCAACAAATTTTATAACTTCTAAGCCTGATTTCCCGGGCATTTTCAAATCAGTAAAAATTAAATCAAAATTTTTCTCTTTGATTTTTGCAATCGCTTCATCAGCATTAACGGCAATATCAATTCTACAATTAGAAAATTCTCTTGTCGTTGTGAAAAAAGTAGCAAGATAATCTCTAATTAACGGTTCATCATCAACTATTAGTATTTTTTTCTTCATAATTATCATATAATGGCAGGCTTATGGTAAAAGTCGTACCAACATCCTTTTGCGATTTTACAAGAATATCGCCTTTATGTAATTGAACAATTTTTTTGCAAATTGCCAACCCTAATCCATTACCATCATCCTTAGTTGTAAAAAACGGATTAAATAATTTGGGAAGAATTTCTTGTGGAATTCCTTTCCCTGTGTCTGAGATCTCAATATCAACTGAGCTAAACAAACGTAAAAGTTCCTCCATCTCATCTTCGTCAAGGACATCGTTCATCATTAAGGGAACATTGATAGAGGTTTTTATTTCAATTGTTCCTTCAATTTTTATAGCGTCAAATGCATTTTTCAATATATTTGTAACAACTTGTTGGAATAATTGCGGATCTATTTTCACCTTAATTTCTTTGTGATAGTATTCCTTTTTAATAATAACATTTTTGTCAAAATTAGAAAGGCTAATTGTAAAAAAATCAATGATTTCATCCATTGAGTCATGTAAAGAAACTTCGTTTAACATTAATTTTTGTGGACGGGTATAAGAGAGTAAATTCATCACAATATTATTGAGTCTTGTAACACCCTCGATGATAGGCTTTACAAATTTTCTTCGAGGATCAGCTTTTGGAAGTTGTCTATCCAAAAGACCAGCAAAACCGCCAATTCCTCCCAGAGGATTCCTAATTTCATGAGCAACACTCGCTGCCATTTCTCCTAATGCTGCAAGTGTTTCAATATGTGTAATCCGCTCTTGAAGTTTTTTCAATTCTGAAATATCAGAGAAAGTTTCTACCACACCGAGAACATGACCATTTTTATCTTTAATAACTTTTGTGCTAAATTCTATTTTTTTCTCTGTTCCATCAATAATGCTAATATTCTTTTGTCTATGAAATGATTCTTTACCAGTTGTTAAAGTAAAAAGTGGTGTTTTGTTTCTTTTTAGACCTTCAAAAATTTTCAAATAATTTTTACCAATAACATTCTCTTTTTTAAATCCTGTGATTTCTTCGGCAGCCTGATTAAATACAGATATATTTCCAATATTATCAATAACCAACACTCCAGAATAAACATTTTCCAAAATATGATTAAGAAAATTTTTAATATTATCGACCTCTGAAATTTGGTTTTCTAATTCTTTATTTTTTTTTTCGAGTTGGTCAGTCAGCATTTCAATCTTATCTTTTAAAATAATATGAGTTTTTTGGAATTTCTCAATTATTCCTGTAAAATTTTGAAAGGCTTTTGTTAAATCTGTAATATTATTTTTAGACATATTTATTGCGATCAAGTCTATCAAGCTCATCAATTTTCTTTTTCAATTCTATTTCAGTAATATCTCCATTTAAAAACAACTGATTCAGTTTGTCGATTTTTTCTTGATAGTTTTTTCTATCTTCTAAATCAGTCTGTGATTTATATAGTTTTGAGGCATTTGATATATGTTTAGTTTGGGGCACTTCCATTGGTCGGGTATATTGGTTACTATGCGGTAATTTTTTCTCTTCACCGGAGGTTTGGTCGTTTCCGCTTATTTCATTATTTTTTTTTTCTGTAAGTTGTGATTCTAATTCTTTGATTTTTTTTTTCAATTTCAGATTTTCATGTTCAGTATCCATTGATTCCAGATTTTTTTTAATAATTCGATCTAATTCATCGAATCTAAATGGTTTCACAATATATTCGGAAGCACCTGATTTAATCGCTGAAATTGCAGAATTAAGACTTGGATAACCAGTCATAATAATCACACAAACTTTTGGTTTAACTTTTCTTATCTGAACCGTGACTTCTAAGCCATTCATTCCGGGCATTTTGATATCTACAAGAGCAAGATGAATATCTTCTTTTTTGATAATATCCAAAGCCTTTTCTCCATTTGAAGCAGCAAAGACCTGATAATCCTGTCTAATTAAATAATCATAAAGAACATCACGAAGAAGTAATTCATCATCTACAACTAAAATATTAGGTTTCATTAGTATTCCAATTTTATAGTAAATTTTTCACCACATCCGCAGATAACATCTATAGATGTAACAAATCCATTTACATCTTTATTTAAACGAATTTCTTTTTTATTTTCATTAGAAGGTTTCACAGTATCCCCTTCTTTAGAAAGATCAATAAGATGCATTTTTTCATTTACAGACGAATTCTTGATGATTTTGGGGATTTGTTTTTTAGTCTCATTAACAGTGGACACATCTTGATCATTGATAGTATAATTTGTAATAATTCTTTTAGTTATCATACAATTATCACATAAATTAAAGAATTTTAAATATCTTTAGTATTGATTGTCTTAACGAATTTAATGAGAAAGGTTTCAGTAAATAACCATCAGCTTTTATATCTAAACTTTCTTCTTGAGATTTTGATGGTTCATATCCTGTCATCAGAATTACTGGAATATCTGGTCTTAAAGTTTTAATTGTCTTCAACAACTTGAGACCATTCATTTTTGGCATTCTGATATCTGTAATAATTAAATTGAAATCAGTTTTAGTGCAAGCAGTTAGAGCTTCTTCTCCATTTGCAGCCTCTACGACATAATAATTGAATGATTGGAGAAATTCTGAAATAATTTCTCTGATATTTTCTTCATCATCAACAACCAATATGTTTTTTGACATAGGCAGATCCTTTTTTACAATCTAATTAGATTGCAATATTTATCAATTTTTATTATGGAAATTATTAAATTTTTTATTATAAATAATTATTTATCTTTCTTTTCATCATTTGAAGCAAATAGGGCATCAATATCAACATCTTCTTCTACTTTTGGCTTACTTTCAGGTTTATTACTAAAAAGAGCATCAATA
>JAOZMQ010000018.1:15424-17522 GCA_029934195.1 Candidatus Cloacimonadota bacterium
TCTTCTTCTACTTTTGGCTTACTTTCAGGTTTATTACTAAAAAGAGCATCAATATCAATATCTTCTTCTTCTTTTGGCTTACTTTCAGACTTATTACTAAAAAGAGCATCAATATCAATGTCTTCTTCTACTTTTGGCTTACTTTCAGGTTTATTACTAAAAAGAGCATCAATATCAATATCTGGCTCATCTTTCGCAGGCGTATCCTCACCAATTTCCTGAAATTTCCCTTTTACTTCTACGTCTTTAGGAATTTCTGTTGCAACATCACCACTTTCAAATAAATTATCAATAGCAGATTGAATCTCTTTTTTATCAGTAAATTGAGCATCTGCGTTGAATGTATTTTTATCAATTTGAAAATTCGCTCTTTGAGTTGAAGAAGGACCTGAATCAAATTCTTTAAGAATACTTGAAACAAAAAGTAAAGTTTTTTCTGTGTCTGAAAGCAATGAATAAGCACCAGCAATTTGTTGTGCTGTGATATCCTGAAATTGAAGATAATCAATAATCATAAATGCTGCTTCTTGATTCTTATAAATTTTATTCTTTAATTCTTCAATTAGCTCTGGATTAACATTAGAACTTTCTTGAATTTTTTCTAAATCCCTAAGAATGTTTTCTTGTTCTTCATCAAGGTGTTCAGCAGTATCCATAATTTTATTTGTAGCTTCTTCGGTAGTTGTAGTAATCTTCTGTAATTGCATACCAGCTTTCTTAATCATACCTTCAACACTTTTTTTCAGTTCACTTCTGCTAGAATTGATAGAACGAATAACCAGTTGAATTAATTCATAACTATCGTTCACTCTACTAGGAAGCTGTTTCATTTTGCTATGAAAGTTGTGTATTTTACTAATGATTGAATTCGATTTATCTTTGGATGTAAGATTTTCAACAATAGGTTCAAGTTCTGCCATAATGTCAACAAAACTATTTCGCATCAATTCAATTGTAGGAAGAATTCCACCGTCACTCTTTTTTGGGTTTTCCATCTTTTCCTCCTTTATCGATTAAGAATCGTTTCTATTTTAGCCTTTAAAGTTTCAGGTGTAAAAGGCTTAACAACATAATTATTTACTCCTGCTTTCATCGCAGAAATGATATCATCTTTAACACTTCTTGTAGTAATCATCAAAATAGGAATCTTTGCAAATTGAGAAGAGCTTCTAACAGTCTTAACAAATTGTAACCCATCCATAATTGGCATATTCCAATCGGTAAGTATAAAATTAATACCAGGAATAGTCTTTAATTTATCCATACCGGTTTGACCATTATCTGCATCTTCAATATCTCTATAACCTAATCTTTTCAGGGTGTTTATCACAATTCTCCTCATTGTTGGAGAATCATCTACTACCAAGAATTTCAGATTAGCCATTTTTTCCTCCACTATCAATTTTTCTATTGATATGAATAATATTTTAAGAAGATTTCAGCAAAAAATAATACTGAATTTATCGTCAAAATCATCTTTTTTTCATTTTAATTATCAAAAAAAGATAACTTCTTCTTTTTTGTCAAAACATTTAAATAGAATTTTATTTCTTAGTAATTTTTATAAGTTAATTACTACAAAATCTGCTTGATTACTCAAAAAGATTATTTTCTTTTGTTTGAATAAATAATTATCGGCTATAAAAAAACTGTATTATAAATACTTTTATATAATTTCACCTCATAAAAATTGAACATGCCAAGTTATTAGATAAAAAAAGAAAAATCTCTTTACAAATAATCTTCAAAAAAATTCTTCATATTATTAGAGAGGATGGGACTGGTGTTTCAGCTGGTCTTCAAAACCAGTAACAGGCAGCTAAAACTGTCTATGGCAGGTTCGATTCCTGCCCTCTCGGCTTTTAAACTTCCTAAACAACTCAAAACAAAAAGAGTTATAATGAACTTTCTTTTTTAAAAAGTGTCTCGTTGGTACAAGCGAACAACTTTTTTAATAATTTTATTTTGATTTTAAATTGAAAAAAACAGTTAAAAAAGAGTAGTTTTTGTAGTATTTGGTAATAAAAAAAAGATAATTAGTAATTGAACGAAAACTAACTTTTCTAAATTTTCTTTTTTTGTCGCTACTCTGTAGCTT